>JANNWX010000034.1:0-20388 GCA_031409315.1 Sphingomonadales bacterium
CGAATCTTGATCTAATTCACTTTATGGCCCTGACGCCAATGTAATCGCGCAACGCCGCCGTTCTTGTCGCGCATCAACGCCGCGGTTTTCGGGGTTAATGGAAAAAGTTGGTCGGGTGTCTATCTTATCACAAAAAAGCGACTCGATCTCCGCCAAGTCGATTTCAGCCGCCGAAAGGATCCGCGCGCCCGACGCCATACCCTGCGTTTCAGCCACCGCCAACCACTGCGCTTTGGCGAGGGCAGAGGCCGGATCAAGCTTGAATCCACGCCCGCCCATACTGGCCCATTGTTCACCCGATACGTCGCGACGACGCGACAAACGATCAGGAAAAGCAAGGGCAACACAGTGAGCGACACCCCCAGCCCCCGGAGAGGCTTTGGCGTTGATTAAGGCCAGCCAGCGCCGCGCCAGCCCGCGCGCTGCCACTGCCCTTTTCGATCCATCGGTGCGCCACCGCGACAGCCGCGTTTCGATATCAATATCAGTCCCGCCAAGCCCGCGTTCGGACATCAGCACCGCAACCTCCGCTGCGATAGAACCAAACCCGCGATCCGCCCCGGCCACCAGCATATGGGCAAGACGCGGCGGCATTGGCAGGATTGCCATTGATTTGCCATGCGCCGTCGGGCGGCCATTTGTATCGAGCGCACCCAGTTTTGACAGACGTGATTTGGCCTCAGCAATTGCGGCGAGTGGCGGTGGATCAATCCATTTGAGCAGGAGCGGATTTGCAACACCCCATAGTGCACAATCGAGCAGGACTGCGGAGAGATCGGCTTCCAAAATCTCTGGTGGATCGAACCGGGGCAGCCCCGCCGTCGCAGCCTCCCCCCAAAGCCGGTAAGCGACGCCCGCTTGTTGGCGCGCGGCCCGCCCAGACCGCTGGATGATGGCAGCCTGAGATGCCCTTTCGGTCACCAGCCGCGTCATCCCCGCAGCGCGATCATAGCGGGGTCGCCGCGCAAGGCCGCTATCGACCACAATACGCACGCCGTCGATGGTCAGGCTGGTTTCGGCAATGCTGGTCGCCAAGATGATCTTGCGCTGCGGACTTGCCCGAATTGCCGCACGTTGATCAGCCGGATCAAGACGCCCGTGCAGTCGGTGAATGCAGGCATCAACGCCGCTCAGTCGCTCGGCCGTTCGTTCAATTTCGGCTACACCGGGCAAGAAAACCAATATGTCACCAGATTCCTCCGCCAACGCTGCGCGAATCACGCTTGCCACATCGTCTTCAATCCGCAGTTCTGCCCTCCGCCCGACGTGATGCACGGTGAGCGGATGCGCGCGGCCTTCACTTTCGATCATTGGCGCATCCATTAGGGCGGCAAAGCGCGCGCCATCAAGCGTTGCCGACATGGCAACAAGGCGGAGATCGGGTCGCAAACTGTTTTGCACGTCGAGCGCCAAGGCCATCCCGAAATCGCTATCAAGACTGCGCTCATGCACTTCATCAAACAGGACAGCAGAAACGCCGGGCAAATCCGGGTCGGCCTGTATCCGGTTACGAAAAATGCCCTCGGTAAGCACAAGTATCCGCGTCGCTGCGGACTGTTTACTGTCCATGCGGGTGGCATAGCCGATGGTTTTTCCGACCGGTTCGACAGCCAATTCGGCCATCCGCTCCGCCGCAGCACGGGCCGCTAGTCGGCGCGGTGATAACAGCAGGATTTGGCCCGTGCACCAGTTTTCACCAAGCAAAGCCGGTGCCACAATTGTTGTCTTGCCAGCACCGGGCGGCGCGATCAAAACCGCATTGGGGTTGACCCGAAGTGCAGATATCAGGTCTGGAAGGACAGTTTCAATCGGTAGGCGCACAACCCCTTAATAAGCCCGGGCGATGGCAAACTCGACAGCCTCGGTCAGCGCGCTTTTTGCTTGGCTTTGTGCGAATGGTCCCAAAGCGTCGATGGCGCGCTGACCGTAGTGACGGGCTCTTTCTAGCGTGTCCGAAATGGCATTACTGCCTACCAGAAGGCGCTTGGCATGGACCAGATCATCGTCCGAAATCCGGTGTCCCTCCATTGCATCCTTCCAGAATTTACGGGCGGCCTCATCCCCGCGCGCAACCGCCAATATGACCGGCAGTGTTACCTTGCCGTCGCGGAAATCGTCGCCAACGCCCTTCCCCATTGTTGCCGCATCGGACACATAATCAATCGCATCATCGACAAGCTGGAACGCAATGCCAAGATTGCGGCCATAGGTATCAAGTGCCAGCTCCACATGTTCGTCCCGTTCGGCAATCACCGCTGAAATGCGGCAGGCTGCAGCAAATAATGCCGCTGTCTTCGCCCCGATAATGGCCAGATATTTTTCTTCCGTAGTGCCAATCTGCCGCTGCGCCGTCAGTTGGTTGACCTCCCCTTCAGCAATCACCGCGCTGGCGTTCGACAGGATTTTAAGCACCTTAAGGCTGCCATCCTCAACCATCAGTTCAAACGCCCGACTGAACAGGAAATCACCGACAAGCACGCTGGCCGGATTGCCCCAGATGATATTGGCAGTCCGCCGACCGCGCCGTAGACCTGATCCGTCCACCACATCATCATGGAGCAATGTTGCGGTGTGAATGAATTCCACCGACGCCGCCAGTTTGTGGTGCCGCGTTCCTGAATAATCGAGCAGCTTTGCCGTGGCCAGCGTCAGCATCGGCCGCATACGTTTGCCGCCGCCAGCAATCAAATGCCCCGCCAGTTCAGGGATCAGGGGGATGTCGGACTGCATCCGATCCAAGATGACGGCGTTGACCTGATTCATAGCACTAGCAACCAGCATGATCATCGGATCAAGCGATGGGTCGCGGTTTTCACCCAGCCTGTGAATCGTTGCAGTCATGTTGAAGCCGCTCTGGCCCCGCTTCATCGCAAAGGCAAGACCATATCCCTTGCAAAACCGCACATTTCAAGGAATGACGGGCGGGATCGGAGCGCCGCATGAGTGATGAAATCCTGCAATCTTACCGCAAGAGCATCGACAATATCGATGCGTCGGTCATCTACATGCTCGCTGAACGTTTCAAAATCACCAAGGAAGTCGGCAAATATAAGGCGGACTCAGGCCTGCCCCCCGCTGATCCGTCGCGGGAAAAGAAGCAAATCCAGCGCCTGCGCCGTTTGGCAACCGATGCTAATCTCGATCCCGAATTCTCTGAGAAATTCCTCCGCTTCATCATCAACGAAGTGATCCGGCATCACCAAAAGATAAAGAGCGGTGAAAGCTGAACGGTTGCCGCATGCGGGCAGACAGACTAGCTAGGGTCGATGGCAGACCCTTATTCAACGCTTGGCATTGCACGCGGCGCGACCGAAGCCGACATCAAGAAGGCCTATCGCAAGCTCGCCAAGGAGCTTCATCCCGATACCAACCGCGATAATCCCAAGGCAGCCGAGCGGTTTTCGCACGTTACTGCGGCCTATGATCTATTATCCGACAAAGAAAAGCGGGCGCGATTCGACCGCGGTGAGATTGACGATCAAGGCAATCCGGCAAATCCGTTTGCTGGCGGATCCCGCAATCCAGGCGGCGGCTATGCGCCGGGCGGCGGTGGGTTTGATTTCAACGGCGACGGCGTTGATCTTGGCGATATTTTTGACGGCCTGTTTGGTGGCGGACGCAGCCGCAGCGCGGGGGGAGGATTTGGCGGAAGATCGCGTCAAGCCCCGCCCAAGGGTGCGACTGCCAATTACCGGCTGGCTGTCCCGTTCGAGGATGCGGCCGCTCTCAAGCCGCAGCGGATCACCCTACAAGACGGCAAAACTATTGATTTGAAACTGCCCGCCGGCGTTGAAACCGGCATCCAGATGAAACTGACTGGCAAGGGTCAGCCCGGCCCTGGAGGCAACGGCGATGCGGTTGTCACCGTCGAAATCGGCAGACACCGTTTTTTCACACGTGACGCGGACCATGTTCGGTTGGATCTCCCGGTGTCGCTTAACGAAGCCGTGCTGGGCGGGCCGGTCAAGGTGCCAACCGTTGAGGGGGCGGTGATGCTCAACATCCCCAAAGGATCATCATCGGGCAAAGTTCTGCGGCTTCGGGAAAAAGGCTTTACTGGCAAGGACGGCAAACGTGGCGATCAGCTTGTGACCCTGTTGGTCGATCTGCCACCAAGTGACGCGGCGCTGGCGGCCTTTGCGCTAGAGTGGAGCGATCCCCGCGATCTGCGATCCTCTTTGGACGTATGATCTGTCGTGCGTGACATATCACCCGAAACGCCAGAAGGACGCAGGCGCCATCCCGACCTCCATCCCCACGGGGCTGGCTTTCTGAGCCATTTCGGGCCGGGTTCAAGGCCGTTTGAATTTGCCCGGCGGGTCGTTGTTGGCGTTTATAATGACGGGTTCATTCATGCCGGCAATCTGGCTTATCTGACATTACTCGCTCTGTTTCCCTTTTTCATCATTATCGCTGCGGCAACCCAGTTGATCGGTCGCCCCGACGAAAATCTTGCGGCGATTCATTCTGTGCTAAAGGCGTTTCCGCCCGCTGTTGCTGATATGGCCAATGCCACGGCCATGCAGGTCCTTACCGCGCGAACCGGGCCGTTGTTGTGGCTTGGCGCTGCTGTTGGCATCTGGACCGTGGGCAGTTTTATCGAAACCATCCGCGACATTTTGCGCCGCGCCTATGGCACGCCCTATTCGCGGCCATTCTGGCAATATCGGCTGATTGGTCTGTTGATGATATTTGCGTCGGTATCGCTGTTGATGCTGGCCTTTTCCGCCCAGATTTTGCTGACCACCACCGAAGAAGTGATCACCCGTTTCTTTCCGGCCGCACAGACAGTGGCGGACCGGATTGGCAGCAGCCGGTTTTTGCCGACCCTTGCCACTTTTGTGGCAACCTTTCTGCTGTTCTGGACGCTTTCCCCAACCAAGTATCGGGGTCGCGCCTTTCCGACATGGCCAGGTGCGCTAGTGACCACGCTCTGGTGGTATGCCTCGCTGACATTATTGCCCCGCGCCCTCGATCAATTTGGCGGTTATGCGCTGACATATGGCGGCCTTGCCGGGGTGATGGTGGCCTTGCTGTTTTTCTGGCTGGTGGGCTACGGACTGGTCATCGGGGCGCATATCAACGCGGCGCTGGCAAATCCCGATCAAAGCGCGCTAAAGAGGTCTGGCGTCATCGACGAAATAGCGGAGGCCAAATGGCTGGATATATGAAGGGCAAACGCGGGCTGATCATGGGCCTTGCCAATGATCGTTCGCTTGCGTGGGGCATTGCCCAGAAATTACATGCCGAGGGGGCGGAACTCGCCTTTTCCTATCAGGGCGATGCCCTTGAAAAACGGGTTCGACCGCTTGCCGAACAATTGGGCAGCGATTTCCTGATCGATTGCGATGTTTCGGAAATGGGGTCGCTCGACAGAACATTTGCGACGCTTGCCAAACGCTGGCCAGTGATTGATTTTGTCGTCCACGCCATCGGCTTTTCTGATAAAAATGAACTGCGCGGCGGCTATGTCGATACAAGCTTGGACAATTTCCTGAAGACGATGAACATCAGCGTTTATAGTTTCGTCGCCGTTGCTGACCGCGCCCGCGCGTTAATGCCGCCTATTGACCCGGAAACCGGCAAAGGCGGCGGCGCGTTGCTGACTCTGAGTTATTACGGCGCTGAAAAGGTCATCCCCCATTATAATGTGATGGGGGTCGCCAAGGCGGCTTTGGAAACCAGCGTCAAATATCTGGCCAATGATCTGGGACCGCGGGGAATAAGGGTCAATGCCATTTCAGCTGGGCCAATCAAAACACTTGCGGCCAGCGGGATTGGCGATTTCCGATATATCATGAAGTGGAACGAATATAATTCGCCGCTCCGCCGTAATGTCACCATTGAAGATGTCGGCGGGGCCGGGCTATATTTGCTCAGCGATCTGTCAAACGGGGTCACAGGAGAAACCCACCACGTTGACGCGGGCTATCATGTGATCGGCATGAAGGCCGAAGACGCACCGGATATTGCTTTGTCTTAAACGATGATCATCTGCCAAGCATCTGTCGCTGATTTTGACTTAATCGACGCTGTCCATGTGTCGGCCTTTGAATCCACTTCGTTTGGCCATCAGGGCGAGTCGCAGCTCGTGCGCAGGATTCATGCGGACGGCGACATGCGCGTTTCGCTGGTCGCGCAAGAGTTTGATCAAATCGTCGGCCATGCGTTTTTTAGCGCAATGATCGTCGAAGCCGACGGACGTCCATTAATGGCCGCAGCACTAGCGCCAGTTGGTGTCAGGCCCGAATGCCATGGCCGCGGTATCGGCACCGCGCTCATCAACGCCGGGATAGCCGAGCTTCGGCGGATCAATATCCAGATTAGTTTCGTCTTGGGGAATCCGCATTATTACCCACGGTTCGGCTATAGCGTGGTAAATGCGAAGCCGTTCGCTTCCCCTTACGCCGGTCCGCATTTCATGGCGCTTTTTCTGGACAAGTCGTTGCTACTGCCCGACAGTGGCACTGCAACATATGCAGCCGCATTCGGAGCTTAATAGATAAGATGAGTTTCAACACGTTCGGTCATGTTTTCCGCTATACCACATGGGGGGAGTCGCACGGACCCGCGCTTGGTGCGGTGATGGACGGATGCCCACCCGGACTTGCCTTATCAGAAGCCGATATCCAACCCTTTCTTGATAAGCGTCGCCCCGGCACCTCCAAATTCACGACGCAACGGCAAGAGCCAGACGTCGTGCGCATCCTATCAGGCGTGTTTGAAGGGCGGACGACCGGCACCCCGATCAGCCTGATGATCGACAATGTTGATCAGCGGTCCAAAGATTATTCGGAGGTCGCAAAGGCGTATCGCCCTGGTCATGCTGATTATAGTTATGACGCCAAATACGGATTCCGGGACTATCGGGGGGGTGGCCGGTCAAGCGCACGGGAAACGGCGGCACGGG
Organism: Sphingomonadales bacterium; assembly: GCA_031409315.1. Lineage (GTDB taxonomy): Bacteria > Pseudomonadota > Alphaproteobacteria > Sphingomonadales > Sphingomonadaceae > Aquisediminimonas. The sequence continues at coordinate 6,911 of JANNWX010000034.1, forward strand.
TCGCGGCAGGCGGCGTGGCGCGCGCGATCCTGCCAGAAGTCTCAATCCTTGCCTATGTTGTCGAAATTGGCGGCGACGCGATCAATCGCGACAATTTTGAAGTCGCGCAAATCGACAGGAACCCGTTCTTCTGCCCCGATGAAGCGGCGGCCTCGCGCTGGGAGTCTTTGGTCGATGATGCGCGCAAGGCTGGCTCCTCACTCGGGGCGGTCGTTGAATGTGTCGCCACCGGGGTGCCCGCCGGATGGGGGGCGCCGATTTACGCAAAGCTTGACAGCGCACTGGCATCCGCGATGATGAGCATCAACGCCGTCAAGGGCGTTGAAATCGGAGACGGCTTTAACGCCGCCCGCTTGCGCGGTGAAGAAAATGCTGATGCCATGCGACCTGGTTCTAATGCACCCGATTTCCTCGCCAACCACGCGGGCGGGATTGCGGGCGGCATTTCAACCGGCCAGCCAGTCGTTGTCCGCGTTGCCTTCAAGCCAACGTCTTCCATTTTGACGCCTGTCGAAACAATCACTCGCGAGGGCGAAGCGACCGAAATCATCACTAAAGGCCGGCATGATCCCTGTGTCGGCATTCGTGGCGCGCCGGTGGTCGAAGCGATGATGGCGCTGGTCCTTGCTGACCAGAAACTGTTGCACCGGGCCCAATGTGGTTAGGAATGAGTGTGCATAAGGCGGCCACCAAACCGCCAACAACAACGCGCGCCCTGCTCTGGACGCTGCTGATCGTTTATATATTCAATTTTCTTGACCGACAGATCGTCAACATATTGGCCGAACCAATCAGCCGCGATCTCAAACTGTCGGATACGCAAATCGGGTTGATGACCGGCCTTGCATTTGCCCTTTTCTATACCGTTCTTGGTCTGCCGATTGCACGCTTTGCCGACCGATCCGATACCAATCGGCCCTATCTGATCGCCGTATCACTGGCAATCTGGTCTACCATGACCATCGCCTGCGGTATGGCCCAAAATTTTGTCCAGCTCCTGCTGGCGCGGATCGGTGTCGGGGTTGGAGAGGCCGGATGTACACCGGCCGCCCATTCGCTGATCAGCGACGCCGTTCCGCTTGAAAAAAGGGCGTCCGCCATCGCCTTTTACGGGCTCGGTATTCCTATTGGCGGGCTTCTCGGCATGATTATCGGCGGCACATTGAACGACCTTTACGGATGGCGGACGGCGTTCATGTTTGTCGGCGCGCCCGGACTATTATTGGCATTGATCGTCCCATTGTTATTGCGTGAACCAAGGCGGGACGGCGGGGCGCTCAGCGCGCGAACATCGGCAACACCTTCTATGCCCCTTGGCGAAGCGATCCGCGAAATTGCGGGATCGCGGGCCTTCGTTTTGCTCCTTATTGCCGCCTCGGTTACCGCTTTTCTTGCATATGGCAAAGGCGTCTGGGTCACGATCCTGTTCATGCGCAGCTACGGCCTGAGCGCGTCGGAAACCGGATTGTGGCTCGGCATTGGCGCGGGCCTAACCGGCATGATCGGGACATGGCTTGGTGGTGTGCTCGCCGACAAATTCGGGGCAAGGGACAAACGCCACATCCTGACCGCACCGGCAATTGGAATGACGATAGCGGCACCGATCCTGTTCCTTGCCTATTGGTCAACCGACTGGCGCGTTTCGCTCGCCTTGTTGGCTGTCCCGACGATCCTCAATTCCTTTTATTACGGCCCAAGCTATGCCTGTGCGCAGAGCCTTGTCAGGCCAGAGGCGCGCGCGGTTGCCAGCGCCGTGATGTTGTTTGGACAGAATCTGATCGGTCTTGGGCTAGGGCCGCTGTTTTTCGGCATGCTATCCGATACATTCAAACCGATGGCCGGTGACGATAGTGTGCGCTGGGTGCTTTGGGGTGCGGCCTGGCTTGGGCTGATCCCCGCCTTTTTCTTCTGGCGTGCTAGTCTTCGTTTGAAAGCCGAGTTGAAAAGTTGATCAGTCGGTAAACGGATCACGGACCAAAATCGTATCCTCTCGCTCGGGCGAGGTTGATACCAGTGCAACCGGACATTGGATCAACTCCTCAACCCGGCGGACATATTTGATCGCCTGCGCAGGAAGATCATTCCAGCTGCGCGCGCCCGCCGTCGTTTCATTCCAGCCCGGCATTTCCTCGTAAATCGGCACAACCCCGGCCTGATCGGCGGCGTGTGGAGGCAAATAATCGAATGTCTTATCGCCGATCTTATAGCCAGTGCAGATTTTGAGTGTTTCAAACCCGTCGAGAACGTCCAATTTGGTGAGCGCAATGCCGGTGATCCCGCTCACCGCAGCCGACTGCCGGACAAGCACAGCGTCGAACCAGCCGCACCGCCGCTTGCGACCGGTGACCGTGCCGAATTCATGGCCGCGCTCACCAAGCTTTTGTCCGGTTTCGTCTTCCAACTCAGTCGGGAACGGACCAGAACCGACGCGGGTAGTGTATGCTTTCACAATGCCAAGCACGAAACCAGACGCCGATGGCCCAAGCCCCGACCCCCCCGATGCCGTGCCCGCAATCGTGTTTGATGAGGTGACGAACGGATATGTGCCATGATCGACATCAAGCAACACGCCCTGTGCGCCTTCAAACAAGATACGCTTGCCGTCCTTGCGCGCCTGATTGAGCGTGAGCCAGACCGGCCTTGCGAACGGCAGGATATAGGCGGCAATATCCCAAAGGTCGTCGATCAGTCGTTTCCGATCAATCGGCGGCTGACCAAATCCGGCGCGCAAGGCATCATGATGCGCGCAAATCCGGTCCATTTGCGCGTCCAGATCGTCAAGATGAGCAAGATCGCAAACCCGGATCGCGCGCCGGCCGACCTTATCCTCATAGGCCGGGCCGATGCCCCGCCGGGTGGTGCCGATCTTGCCAGCGCCGCTCGCATCTTCGCGCAACCCATCCAAATCGCGGTGAAACGGCAGGATCAGAGGGCATGTTTCGGCAATCAGCAGATTCTGCGGATTGATATCAACTCCCTGCGCCGTCAGCTTGGCCACTTCATCACGAAAATGCCAGGGGTCAAGCACAACCCCGTTACCAATAACCGACAATGTCCCGCGCACGATGCCAGAGGGCAACAAAGACAGTTTATAGGTCTGGTTGCCGACGACCAGCGTATGTCCAGCATTATGCCCGCCTTGAAACCTGACCACGACGTCAGCCCGGCTCGCCAGCCAGTCGACAATCTTGCCCTTGCCTTCATCGCCCCATTGGGCACCGATTACGGTGACGTTGGCCACAGCCATGCTCCTGTTGAAGGGAATCCCCGTGCGTCCCGTTATTGACCGCAGCCTGTAACGTCCACAGGAAAGCGACCGGAGGAGGGCAGACAGTGAAAAAACTGATCTTTGTGGCACTGACCATCGGATTGATCGCAGCACCCGGCATAAGTCAGAATCGCCCCGACCCCGCGTGCCGACGCGAAATTATCCAGCTGTGCGGCATGACGCGCGACAGGGCCGCAATCAGGGCCTGCTTCCAAGACAAATTTACCTCTCTGTCTCGCGACTGCCTGTCCAAACTGGCCGACGCCCTCCGCCAGTCTGGCGCCAAAGCCAATGCCGTGGGTATCACCAATTCGAGCCACATGAAATTGAACAAAGATCTGGGTGTTACTGGCGACCGCGCCTCTGCGCTGGTCGACGCATTCATCAAATCCGCTTTATAGCTGAGCGACTTCATGGCCGACGAGAATGTGGGTGCAGCCCAAAGCGGCGGCGTTACAGCCTTGCCCGATCGCTGCAACGGTCGTCCAGCCGTTATCGCGCAGCCGTGCCGAAACTGATTTGTCCACTCCGAGCGGCACAAACACACGGCGCGCATCGGCCTGCATCAGGCCTGCATCAACCAGCGGATCGAGATAGAGCGAAAAGCCGATGGCCGGTTCTTCGCGCCCGTCACCGTGCAAAATTGTATAGCTGCCACCGCGTCCGGCCTCTCCTGAAAGCCGGTCACCAAACAGCGAAAAACCGATCCAGCTTTGATATTCAAAACCGTGCCGCTCGGTCGGGTCAAGGGTGATCCGCGCGCTGGAACCCAACGCCCCGGCAATCGATTCGATTGCGGCAACCCGGGCTTCAATCACGTCACCAAGGTTCAACCCTCGAAGCTTTTTGATCGCCAGTTCAATGGGCCCGGCAGCGGTGATAAGGGCAAGATAGGGCGCGGCATCAGCGCCCGTTAATGCGCCGGCATCTTTGGCATCAAGTGCGGCCTTTATGGCGTCGGCGCGGATTGCGGACAGCGGCCAGGTGTTCTGCGCAAGCGTGTCAACCAGATCGGGCAAAGTCAGGTCAAGCGTGATCCCGGTGACGCCCGCAGCACCCAACGCCTCAATGGCAACGCCGATCACTTCGGTCGCAGCAGCAACGCTGTCCGATCCGATCAATTCCGCTCCAACCTGCATCAATTCGCGCTCAGGCCTGAGCTGGGTCGCGCGCAGCTTCAGGATGGGGCCGCCATATGACAGCCGTAGGGGTCGGGCATGTTGCGCCATCCGGGTGGTCGCAATCCGCCCGACCTGCGCTGTAATATCGGGGCGTAAAGCCAGTGTTCGCTGTGAGACGGGATCAACAAACCGCAACAAATCCTTCGACCGCGCTGATTTGAGACGCCCGACCAATTCCTCTTCAAATTCCGCGAGCGGCGGCTGGACGCGGGCATAGCCGTGCGCAGAGACGCTATCGAGGACGGCGCGCAATATCGTCGCGGCGGCCTCCGCTTGCGGCGGCAGCCTGTCACGCAACCCTTCAGGAAGGAGGCCGTTGGTCATGCGCGCTCCCTTACCATATCAAAACTTCAATGCCTTCACTGTTTTCACGCCCGGCAATTTGCACGCCTGCCACAGGACTGGTTCGGGAATCGGGGCGTCCATCGACAGGAGGAGGATAGCTTCACCACCAGCCGAGCGACGACCAAGGTGGAAGGTGCCGATATTCAAACCCGCCTCACCAAGCAACGATCCGACGCGCCCGATAAAGCCGGGTGCATCTTCGTTGACGATATAGCGCATCGGGCCATCCAGATCGGCCTCGAGATTGATTCCGAACATTTCGACGAGCCGAGGAACCGTGTTTCCAAACAGCGTTCCGGCAACCGAACGGGGGCCGGCATCGGTTTCAACCGTCACCCGCAGCAAGGTGTGATAAACTCCTTCGCGGTCATGGCGAACCTCGCGCACATCAAGCCCGCGTTCTTTGGCAAGGAACGGTGCGTTGACCATATTCACCGTGTCTGAATATTGACGCATCAACCCGGCAAGAACCGCGCCGGTTATCGGCTTGATGTTAAGCTGTGCCGCTGCGCCTTCGACCTCGATCGAAATATGGGTCAGGTTATCATGGGCCAATTGCCCGACCAGCGATCCCAGCTTTTCAGCCAGCGCCATATAGGGCCGCAGCTTTGGCGCCTCATCGGCTGAAAGCGACGGCATGTTGAGAGCGTTGGTCACGCCGCCAGACACCAGATAATCGGCCATTTGTTCGGCAACCTGAATAGCGACGTTGACCTGAGCTTCACTGGTTGACGCCCCCAGATGCGGTGTCGAGATGAAGTTTGGCGTGCCAAACAGCGGCGAGGCCTTGGCCGGTTCTTCGGTGAACACATCGAGCGCGGCACCGCCGACCTGACCGGATTCGAGTGCGTCTTTGAGCGCCGCTTCGTCAATCAGCCCGCCGCGCGCGCAATTGATGATGCGGACACCGCGTTTGCATTTGGCGATATTCTCGCGGCTGAGAACATTCTTTGTCTGTTCGGTAAGTGGCGTGTGGAGCGTGATGAAATCAGCTCGTGCCAACACCTCATCCAACGTGCCTTTTTCAACACCGATTTCAATGGCGCGTTCGGGCGTCAGGAAGGGATCGAATGCAATCACCTTCATCTTGAGGCCGCGTGCCCGATCAGCAACGATAGAACCGATATTGCCCGCCCCGATCAAACCGAGCGTTTTCGACGTCAGTTCGACGCCCATGAACCGGTTCTTTTCCCACTTGCCTGCCTGCGTCGACGCATCGGCCTCCGGCAATTGGCGGGCCAGCGCAAACATCAGCGCAATCGCATGTTCAGCCGTGGTGATCGAATTGCCGAACGGCGTGTTCATCACGACAACACCCTTGGCCGACGATGCCGGAATATCAACATTATCAACGCCGATGCCCGCGCGACCAATGACCTTCAAATTGGTCGCCGCGTCAAGGATCGCTTTGGTGACTTTGGTCGAAGACCGGATAGCTAGGCCGTCATATTTGCCGATGATCGCCATCAATTCTTCGGGCGTATTGCCGGTGATTTCATCAACTTCGCAGCCACGTTCACGGAATATCTGCGCTGCTTTGGGATCCATCTGGTCGGATATAAGGACTTTGGGTTTTGTCATGTTCAGTTTCCTTCTGGCTCGTCAGCCCGGTGGTAGACGGAGCCCATAAATTCTATCACGGGTGAGTATAAGGTCCGGCCAGCACCGGATCGACGCCTATGAATTGAGTTCGGCCCAAGCCCAGTCGAGCCAAGGGCCAAGAGCTTTGATGTCAGCAGTATCAACCGTTGCCCCGCACCAGATGCGCAGACCCGGCGGGGCATCGCGGTAACCGGCAATGTCATAGGCCGCGCCTTCCGCATCGAGAAGGGCCGCGAATTTCTTGATCATGTCTTCGTCCGCGCCTGCCACCGTCAGACAGACCGATGTTGTCGAACGCGTTGCTGGATCAGGCGCCAGATGGCCGAGCCAATTCCGACTTGCCACGATTTGGCTGAGTGCTGCGGCATTGGCATTGGAGCGCGCGATCAAACCAGCCAATCCGCCGACGCTTTGCGCCCATTCAAGCGCGAAGATAGCGTCTTCGACGGCCAGCATCGACGGCGTGTTGATGGTTTCGCCTTTGAATATGCCTTCCGCCAATTTACCCTTGGAAACGAGACGGAATATTTTTGGCAGCGGCCACGTGGGCGTGTAGCTTTCTAGCCGTTCAACCGCGCGCGGGCCGAGGATGATCACACCGTGACCGCCTTCGCCGCCGAGCACTTTTTGCCAGCTGAACGTGGTTACATCAAGCTTATCCCAGGGCATGTCATAAGCAAAGACCGCCGATGTCGCATCATTGAAGGTCAGGCCTTGGCGCGCATCGGAAATCCAGTCGCCATCTGGAACGCGCGCACCAGACGTTGTGCCGTTCCAGGTAAAGACCACATCGTTGGAAAAATCGACCGCACCCAGATCAGGAATATCACCGTAAGGTGCAGTGATGACAGCCGCATCCAATTTGAGCTGTTTGTTGACGTCGGTCACCCAGCCTTCGCCAAAGCTTTCCCATGCCAGCATCGTCACCGGCCGCGCGCCGAGCATTGTCCACAGCGCCATTTCGATGGCCCCGGTATCCGAACCCGGCACAATGCCAATCCGGTGCGTATCGGGCACCTGAAGCACTTCACGCATCAGATCAATCGCCAGCCCCAGCCGCGATTTACCAATTTTGGCGCGGTGCGACCGGCCCAGCGATTGTGTTTGAAGTTTTGAGGCTTCCCAGCCCGGCGGCTTTGCGCAGGGGCCAGAGGAAAAAAACGGACGCGCCGGTTTCACAACGGGTTTAACAACAGTCATATAAGCATCTCCTTGCAGAGAGCAGCGCGGCGTTGGGACCGCGTGGCCCGTCGCCGCCCTTAGAGAGGACGGGCGGGAAGTCAAGTTAGCGGGAGCTAATAATCCTTCGACACCCGCACTGTCACGCTTTGGCGTCCGATGGTTGAAATGGACGACAACAGGCTGAGCCAGCGTGTCACTTGAAACTCTGCGCGGGTTGCGGAATAGCCTTGGCCGTCGGTGATGATTTCAACATAGGTGCGGCGCGACAGATATTTGCCAGCAGCAATCGACGTGCGCTGGCCGGTTACCGTATCGGCAGGCAGAATGCGGAGCCGATCCAGCCCGATGGCCTGGCGCACCGCGTTGATCGGATTGAGGCCGGTGCCACCACTGCGCAGAGCGGCGACCGCAGCAGCCAGTTGCACGGCCTCAGGCGCAGACAGATTGGTAATTGACGTTCCAAATAGCAACCGCGACAGAAGCTCGTCCTGCGGCAGGGCAGGGATGCTGGTAAAGGCGATTTCAGGTCTTTGGCCGGTGCCGCTGACCCGGATCGTCGCATTCAGGCCCTGCGTGTCCCCCTGCGCGACAATATCCAGCACCGGATCGGGCGGGCTCAGTCCCTGAAACCGGATTGTCCCGCGCGCAAGTTCAAAGCGGCGACCAGAAAATTCATAATCGCCGCGCACCAGATCGGCGCGGCCAAGGATTGCGGGTGCGAAAATAGTGCCGCCAATATCCAGATCAGCGCGCCATTCGCTCTCTATGCCAAGCCCCGCCACCATCAACCGGCCCGGTGCAGCGGCCTTGACCGCCAAACGCCAAGGGCGAAGCGGAATGCTTTTTACAGCACGGTCCATCCGTCCATTGATTTCCCGGACGTTTAGCCTCGGGATTCTGGCATCCGCAGACGCCTGTCCAAGTCGGAACCGGCTGCGATCGAGCGTGACTGTCCCGCTGATCAAGCCGCCATTTCCGTCCGATTTGATCGTCAGTGGCCCGGTTATCGTGGCGGCAATATCGTCGCGTGCTATCAGCTGTGCCTGATTTGCCTGCATCACAAGATCAATACCCGGCGTCGTCGAGGCAAAGTCGAAACTACCGGTGCCGGTGACCGTTCCGCCCTTGCCAGCAGTTGCAGAGAAGCGGTTAATGACCAATTGTGACCCGTTGAAACTGCCGCTGGCGGCAACGCCTGTCAGGACCATGCCGGTAGCCGCACTTTCAACGCGGGCATTTGCCGTTTGCAGCGATCCGCGAATTCTGGGGTTGTTCAACCGTCCACTGATATCCGCCCCAATGGCGACGGTTCCAGATAGATCGAATGTCTCAACAGCGGCAAGGCGCCACAACGTATCCGCCGCTCCATTGTAACGCAGTTGCGCAACGATTGGCGCATTCATAATCCTGTCCGCCATGTCCCCGTGGCTTTGGATATTGTTGAGTTGGATTTGTGCGCGACCAACCGTCTGCCCGCCCGATGCGGCAACCAGACGCGCGCCCGCGCTATTGCCATTTAGAACTGCGGCGACACCAAGGTCGATTGGTCGGGAAGAAAGAACCAGCCCCGACCGTGACAATCCCCTGATATTCAAATCAGCTTTGCCGATAGGTTGCCCGGATGTTGACCCCCGATAGGAAAAAGAACCGCTCGCAAAGCCACCCAGTCCCAAACGAGGAAAAAATAAATCAAGGATGGTCATCGGCATCTGGCGAACATTCCCCTCAATCTCTGGAGCCGCGCCGCCGAACAGTCCTGCGACATGGGCCGTCCCCCCGGCAAATTCAACCGATGCCGGTTGCATCCGCCATCCACCGGGTTCACGCGCGAGGATCAGCGGTTGGGCAAGGCGAATCGGCTTGCGATCAATCTTGCCGTCCCCGGAAATTTCAAACCGGCCAGGCGTAATCTGGCTTACGATTTGCAGGTCAAAACTGCGCCCCCGCGACCCGGCCAATGCAGCCCGAACCACCCCGGACCCGCCTTTGAGGTTGATATTTCCTGCAAACCGCGCCAGCGAAACGGGGCCATATTGCAGCCCTTCCCCAGTCATAGTCGCATCGACCATCGCGCCAGCTTGATCAAGCCGGATGACCCCATCAACCTGCCCGCGCCTTGCGGTAAAAACTTGTGGACCCTCAAAGCGCGCGTCGCGCGCGTTCAGTTTAGCCGTTATTTTCTGGGCCTGCCCCTCGGGCGCAAAATCTAGCCTGCCACTGATACCACCACCGTCCAGTTTAATCTGCCCGTCAAAGCCGCCGTTCAAAGAGGTCAATTGGCCCGTACCGCGCGACCCTGCGACATTCAACGCGTCAACGACAATGATTACGGGTTTGCCTTGCAGCAATTGTATCGATCCTTTGCCCGTGAAAGGGCCAAGCGTTGATCCGCCACGCGCCGTCCACGTAAAGCCTGCGGGTTGAGGATCGAGCAAAAGGCGCACATCCAAGAGGCCCAATGCCGCATTTGGGCTGGCAAACATTATATCCAGTTTTGGTCGTTCAATTCGTCCATCAAGCACAAGCCGCAGCGGCCCATAGCGGTTCTGCGTCCCGGCACCCTCAAATACAAAACTGCCATCACGCCGCCGATATCCGTTGCCCACAAGGCGCAGTGCCGGGGCGGTTAGCTTGAGATTAGTGAAGGAAAGGATGCCGTCAGGCCCGCGCTCAAGCTGGGTATCCAATTGCGGAAGGCCACCGGCTAGAGATGCCAGAAACCCATTGTCAAACCGACGCACCCATGCCTGACCGCGCCCGACGATCCGCGTCCCGCGTCCGTTGATACCAGGCACCGCCTTTAGTTCCGATTTGACATCAACAATGCCAAGGCCTGGAATAAGGTAGCGGGTCAATTGCCCGGCCAAGCCGACATCATAGATACCTGTAACCAGATCAACGAACAGCGATATTTTTCCAGATAATTTGTCTGACTTGAGCAAGAGGTCATCACCAGTAATTGCCTTGCCAGTGACCAACAAAAGGCCATTGACGCTGATGTTGGACAGGATGCCGCCAGCAACATCACCGACCCCCGTCACCCGCCTCACGGTCAGCCCTACCGGCATCTGAACCGGCGATGCGGACAAACGCCCTTGTCCCGACGCCCGAACCTCTTCCAACCCGGTCTGGTCAAACGCCACGCGCGAGGTCGTCAGCAAATAATCGAATCTGGCGCGCGTGAAGGGGCCATCGAGACGCACCTTCATCGCAATGTCTGACCCTGTCATATTGGGAAACAGCGCTTGCGGCTGACGAAGGCGGGCCTCGATCAACATCGTATCAAAAGCATTTGTGCCCAGATTGATAACACCACTCGCATCAACCAACAGTGCCGCCGACGCCAAGGACAGATGCGCGTCCAAACGCCTGCGGACCAATCGCCCCTCACCCCTTATCGCAACATGGGGGCTGGTCAGGCGCTGGAGTTTGCCTTTCAGTAACGCGGTCGGTGCCACGCGTCCGGCCAAGGCGTAACGCCCTGATTGTGCGATCAACATTATATCAGCAACATCGGTGCCAGAAACAGTGGCATCTAACTGTCCGCGCCAATCGACCCAGCCTCCCTTACCGGTAAGGCGGATGGACATCGGCCTGACCGACCCAAGCATTGCTGAAAATACGCCACCTTGTTTGGCATCAAGAATGAGCGCGGCATCAAACCTGTCACGGTCCGGCTCTGCATTGAGAAGCAGCGAGAGCCGGTCGCCCTTTGACGCATCGGCATCAAGTTTGACCAGAGCACGGCCGGCCCGGATATCCAAGGTTCCGGCCAAGGTGGCACTCCGCGTTTCACCCGCAACCGCCTTGCCGATCAACAGGCGCGTGATCGCAAACCGGCCAACGCGGATATCAAAATCCGGCAAGATCGAGCGTTTCTGCTGGGTGGGTCGCAAGCGGGGGAGCCGGTGTAATGTTGCCGACTTTGCTGCCAATGTCGTAATATCAAGCCGGTTGGAAATCCAAGCGAAGGGCGACCAATCAACAGTCGCCTGAGGCGTTTCAAAGAACAGGCCCTCTGGATCACTGAGTTGCAATTGGCGCAGCTGTGCTTTCCCAAAAATAGACCCTTCGATCCTGCCAATTCTGATCTGCAAACCTGATTGAAGCTGTTGGGCGGCGATCCTGTCGACAATGAACCTGTGGCCTATGCTGGTATCTGCCAGAAACAGCAAAACCGCACTGGCCAGCGCGAACAGACCGGCAATGGTTCCCAAGCCTTTTGCCCAATTCATCAAAACGCCTGCCCCAATGATACATAGACAGCAACCGGTGCATCGCCCTTTTGTGGATTTATCGGCGTGCCCACGTCAATCCGGATTGGACCAAAACTGGAATGATAACGCAGGCCGATGCCCGCGCCGTATCGAAACCCCTTTAACCCTGGCAGCGAGCCGCTGCTGATATTACCGCCATCAACAAACGGGACCACGCCAAACGAACCAATCCGCACCCGCGCTTCAAGCGAAAATTCCGCCAGACCGCGCCCGCCCATCGGATCATTGAACGCATCGCGCGGGCCAATGTCTTGATATCCATACCCACGCACGGAACCGCCACCGCCGGCATAAAACCGTCTGGACGGCGCAATCCGGTTGCTCGACGCCCCCATGATCGTGCCGGCCCGTGCCCGACCTGCAATCACCAAGCCCTTACCAATCGGCGCATAGGCGCTGGCATCAATCTGCACACGAGCATATCCAAATGTTCCAGACTGCAAAGACAATTCGGGCGAAATGCGACCGCTCAGCCGGAAGCCGCGTGTCGGGTCAAGAAGGTCATCCGAACCATCATAGCTTAGTGATGCGGGCGCAGCGCCAATCAGAAAGGTTTGACGGCCAACGCCAGCCGCTGCCACATCGCGTTCGTTGGTCGCCAAAATGCCGAGGCCTGCGCTCCACGTCCATTTTTTTTGCCAGATGATATTGGTCTGCCGTTCTATATTCGCCGAGGCTTCAATTGTCTGGGCGTCAAACGCACTGCGCATGATGTTCGATGCGGCAAGGCGCGCGTTCAAAACGCGGTCCCTGTCGCCAAAATTGGACTGTCGCAACACGGCGCTCACCGATTGTTCGAGCGTTCCTGCCACACCCCGAAACGTCACGGCCCCTTCGGGTTTGATCAGATTGCGATGCGTCCAGCTGATTTCGGCGCGGACACCCTCCCCCGTGCCATAGCCTGCTTCCCCTGCGACTGTGCGCATCGGCGCAGGTTCCAGCGCAACGCTAATATCAACCGTGTCAGGTGCGACGCCCGGCACCGGTTCAATTTTGACCGACGAGACAAGGCCGGTTGCGATGATGGCACGGCGCAGGTCATCGATCTGTTTTGCATTATACCTTTCTCCGCGATCAAATCTTGCGATTTTCGCAATATGTTTCGCATCAAAGGGCGGGTTGGTTCCGCTGACCAATATCCGGTCAAACGTCCGTTCGCCCCCCGGATCAACCCTCAATGACAATGTGGCAGTGTTCGTGTCATGATCAACAATGATCTCTGGTTCATCAATTTTTGCAAACGGAAACCCCGCGCGTGATATGACCGTGGCCAACGTCGCTTCGGCTGCCTTTACATCATCGGCGTCTAGGGCATCGTTGGTATCAACGGCAAAGGCAGCAAGCAATTCACGGTCCTGAGCCTTATCCCGGTCAAGACCGACGACCGTGACATCACTGAACCGGTACAGCGGGCCTGGGTTGATCGTCAGTGTGACAACAAGTCTGTCACCGCCCTGCGGCGTTTCAACCCGGGTTTCTACAAGCGCGTCGAAATAGCCGTCGGCGCGCAGCAATTGGTCAAGTAAATCGGCATCCTCACGCGCGCGTCGTTCAATCTGGGCAATGTTTGCAGGTTTGTTTTCGCCCGCCTTCAAAACCGACAATAAGGCATAGCGATCACTC
>JANNWX010000035.1:0-5643 GCA_031409315.1 Sphingomonadales bacterium
CCTTTGGTGATGGCCGCATTGCTGTCGGCTAGAAACGTGAGCGAACCGTCTTCTCCCCGCGTCGGATAGACCCAGACACTCGCGGAACATCCACGCACCAGCGTCGCGTCGGTTTTCAGGGCGTCTGGCATGGCGGGCAACGCCCGTCCCAGATCAATCAACAGCCTGTATCGATCATCGGGGTCGAGGAATTCATATTCCTCGTGCAGGTCGGCAAGGCTGGTCATGCCGGGGCGCTAGCGGTGCGGGAGTTAAAGGTCCACCCCCGCTGCGATTGCTTCCAGCTTGCGGAGACGTTCTTTCAGATCAGCAATTTCGATCCGGTTGCTGGCCGATGGCGGCGGGGCGTCATGGCTGCGTAATGTGTCGAGTTCGGCCCGTTTGAGGTCTAGCCAGCCGGTGAAGCCTTTGAGGCCGATGACCGAGATCATCGAGATGGCGATCAGGCTGGTGACAGCAAAAGTCAGGTATAAGGGGGCATTGTCCATGATCTTTCTCCCTGGACGCTGGTTAGGGTTACCGGAGCTTTTCAATCTCGCGATCGAGAAGTGCGGCGCTGTTGGTGTCCGTTGCCAAGCGTTCAAGCACGGCGATACGTTCTTTGAGCGTGGCAATTTCGCCGCGCATCCGATCAGCATCCGGATCGGACTGTTGGACTGAATATTCATTGCCTTTATTATCCCGGCGAATTCCGTGCTTGGCGCGGTACATGCTCACGAGGGCACCAATGCCGACGATAAGGACAACCATTTCAAACGGGTTCATGATTTTTCTCCCTGATCAGTCTGTGGTTAGTTCAGTGGTTTGTCGCGGAGCGCTTCGATTTCACTGCTCAGATCTCCGCCTTTGTCGGTGGCAATCCGCTCCAACACGCGCATGCGCTGCTCCAGCCGTTCGGTATGCGCCGCATATTGCGCGGACTTTTCGGCTGCCATGGTTGACTGGATTTCCAACTGCCGTTCCTTCACCCGCAACCACATTTTGAAAGGCGCGATCGCGATGGCGGCAAGGGGAATGAGAACCCAGATCCAGCTTGCAATGTCGTTCATGTCCCTTGTCCTCAATTCGATTTCAGGCGGAGATTATCAATTTCACGAGTCAGGCTGTGGGCTTCGTCGGTGACGATCCGCTCCACATTGGCCAGCCGATCCTTGATCGCCCCCAATTCGGCGCGCAATTGACCATTTTCCTGGCTTAACAATTTGATCCGTTCGATCGATTCGTCGCTTGTTTTTGGATAAACAGATTTCCCCCAAGCATTCTCTAGCGGATAGCCATTTTTGATCTTCATCCTGGTAACAATCACCCAGCAAATCGGCATCATTATCGCCATAATTGCAAAAAAGGGAGCCAGAGCGTTTACGACGTCGGCGTTCATAATTCTATCCTATCTTAGTTTTTCAATTTCGGCTGTCAGGCGGCTCGGCGCGTCGGTTGCTATTCGTTCCAAAACCGATAGTCGTTCTTCCAACCGACCAATCTGGCCGTGCAGTTTTTCATTTTCCGATGTCAGCAATTCAACTTTGCGGCTGGCTTCGGGGTCGGTCTTGTGAACCGTTCCACCCCATTCACCTTCGACTGGATAGCCGTGCCGCGCCCTGATCCAGCTGGTCGCTATCCAGCCGATGGTACTGGCGATCACGATGACCGCGACCATATCTGTTCCACCAAAATCCATATTCTGTCTCCCTGTACTTTTGCACCGTTTATTTCAGGCTGTCGATTTCGTTGGCGAGGCTTGAATTGCGGCTGGTATAATATGTTTCCACATCGGCCAGTCGGCGATCAATGTCGCGAAACCGTGAACGGACGTCGCGGGTGGTGCGGGCCGGGGATTGGCGCACGCCTTGCCAGAATTTGGCATCCTCGGCATCGTCATACAGGCCAAGTGGTTTTGGCTGGGCAACCCAGGCGGTGATCCAGTAAGCGATCAGCGTCCACGGGAAGGCCCCGAGCAAGGTGATAAGGACGGTGCCAACGCGGACCCAAGTGGCGTCAATGCCCGTATAGTCGGCGATCCCGGCGCAAACGCCAGACCATCTTTTATTCTGGCGATCGAGATAAAATTTTGTGCGACGTGCGTTCATGTCAATTCTCCCTGTGAGAAAAAGTCAGTTGCCAAGTTTCCAATTGGGGCTGTCGGCAGTGATGATCCGTTCGATGGAATTCAGCCTGTCGTCGAGCCGACGTGCGGTGTCATGAAGCTCGTCAAGCAGGTTTTCATCTTCGCGGGTCAAGGATGCTGCGGTTTTCCATTTGGTCATGTGATGAAGGATGATCCACGGCATGCCGATAAAAAGCATGCCGACAATCAGGACGGGAACCAGATATTCTCCCATCGTCTCAACCCTTCTGTGCCGCAGCGGCCTTCATGGCGGCCAGTTCGGCATCGACTTTCTCAGAAGATCGCAGTTCGGAAATTTCTTCGTCAAGGGTCTTTGGCGCGGAGCCAAGCTGCAAGGCGTCTGCCCGGCCCTCGACATAGTCAACGCGGCGGTCGAGCATGTCAAAGCGCGAAAATGCTTCTTCAACCTTTGATCCGGCATAAGCTTCGCGCACCTTGATGCGGTTATGCGCGGTTTCCAGACGGGTCACGATCGCATTCTGGCGGGCGCGGGCTTCACGCAATTTCGCTTGAAGCTTGTTAATATCTTCTTCGCTGGCACGCAGGGCATC
The DNA here is from genome assembly GCA_031409315.1 of Sphingomonadales bacterium. Lineage (GTDB taxonomy): Bacteria > Pseudomonadota > Alphaproteobacteria > Sphingomonadales > Sphingomonadaceae > Aquisediminimonas. The sequence continues at coordinate 2,677 of JANNWX010000035.1, forward strand.
GTCGAGAACCTGAATTTCAGCGTTCAACTGATCAGCCATATCGGCGGCCTTCTGCTTTTCGGCGATGGCGGCCTTGGCAAGGTCTTCGCGGTCCTTGGAAAGTGCCAGTTCGGCTTTTTCTGTCCAGTTATCCTGAAGCTTTTCCAGCTTGCCGATATGGCGACGGATTTCTTTTTGATCGGCAATGGTGCGCGCGGCGGTGGCGCGGACTTCAACCAGTGTTTCTTCCATTTCCAGGATGATCATGCGGATCATCTTGGCTGGATCTTCGGCCTTGTCGAGCAGATCAGTGACGTTGGCGGCGATGATGTCGCGGGTGCGAGAAAAGATACCCATGATGTGAACTCCTGAACTGTTACGCGGGTGGAATAAAATGCCGGGGAGGATTTTGAGGGATGAGCGACCCTCCCCGGCAGGCGTGTTGTCAGGCGAGGGGCCGGACAACGGGGGCTGAAGATGAATTTGCAGATGAAGCGTTGACCGGCCCGACCGCAGCCAACACCAACGTGGTACTGAAAATAACGGTGCAGAGGGTTGCCAATACGGAGCTGCGGAAATTGAAACCGTTGTAATGTGTCATTGTCTGTCTCCCTGAGACTGTAGTTAAAAATGTTTGCCACCCGGGGGTGAGCGGCATGCCAAAGGTATTGCATAGGCCGTGCCAGTTTTGCTTTCTGGCAGAAAATAGCCAAAAATTAACCATCGGCCTAAAAGCGGCATGAAAATTATTGCCAATGTTCAGTATATAGTGCTATATATTAGTAATGGAGAGAAATGATAGCTTCATCGGGCAATCGACCGCGTTTCTCGACAGTGTCGAACGGGCAAGTCGCGCCGCCGCGCTTAACCGACCGGTGTTGGTCATCGGCGAAAGGGGCACGGGAAAGGAGCTCGTCGCTGAACGTTTACACCGATTAAGTTTGCGCTGGGACGGTCCTTTAGTGACGATGAACTGCGCGGCATTGACCGAAACATTGATCGAGGCCGAATTGTTCGGGCATGAGGCGGGGGCCTTTACCGGCGCGACCAAGGCGCGGGTCGGGCGGTTTGAAGAAGCGGACGGCGGGACATTGTTTCTCGACGAATTGGCGACATTGTCATCGGGCGCACAAGAACGGCTGTTGCGCGCCGTTGAGTATGGCGAAGTGACTCGGATCGGATCGAACCGGCCGATCCGGGTTGACGTGCGGATTGTCGCGGCGACAAACGAACATTTGCCATCGCTGGTCGATATGGGGCGGTTCAGGGCGGATTTGCTGGACCGGTTGGCGTTCGAGGTGGTTACCCTGCCGCCGCTGCGCGCGAGAGAGGGTGATGTGCCGGTGCTGACCGACCATTTCGGGCGACGGATGGCCTCAGAAATTGGTTGGGAACTATGGCCGGGTTTTTCTGCGCGCGCGCACGGGGAATTGTTGGCGTATGACTGGCCCGGCAATGTCCGCGAATTACGTAACGTCGTTGAGCGTGCGGTCTATCGCTGGGATAGTCCTGAATTGCCAGTTGACGATATCCAGTTTGATCCCTTCGCTTCGCCGTGGCGACCGGTTCCAAAACCGGGAGCCGCCATCAAAGATCTGACGACCTCGCCAGACAGGGGGGCGCCAGACAAGGAACCTTCTCAGGCCGTGCCGCCGAAGGTTGACGGGCGCTTCAAAGAGTGTGTGGTGGCTTTTGAACGCCAATTGCTCGAACAAGCTTTGGGCATGCACCGCCATAATCAGCGTGCAACCGCCAAGACGCTTGGCCTGACTTACGATCAGCTTCGCCACGCCATGCGCAAAACCGGGTTGCTGGATCAGGCGGCCTGATCGGGATTGGGATCGCCAGCTTGTTCCGCGTCGCTGTGGCGCAAGATCATTGGCACGTTGATCGCGCCAAATAACAGGGTCAGCGGCAGTGCGCCCCACAGTTTATAGCCGAGCCAGAAACTCGTCGTGCTGTTGCGCCAGACGATTTCATTGACGATGGCCATCGCCACAAAAAACCAGGCAAAATTGCGGGTGAGGATGTGCCACCCGGACTCGCGCAGTTCTGGATATGCGCTCGACATCACCGCCTTGAGTGTCGGGCGCTTGGTGATGACCCCGAAGAACAGGATCGCTGCAACCATCGTGTAATAAAGCGTCGGCTTCATCTTGATAAAGGTTTCGTCGTGCAGCCAGATGGTGAGGCCACCAAAAAACAAAACCATCACCCCGGAAAAGAGCAGCAAGGGAGATATTTTGCCCAATATGATCCGCGACCATAGTAATGCTGCCGCTGTTGCGGCCATGAACACCATTGTTGCCACAAAAATGTTGGTGGCCCAGAATGTGATCAGAAAGATAACCAAAGGGCCAAGATCGACAATCAGGTGCGATCCACCGCGTTTTTGATCTTTTACGTTTATATCGGTCGTCATATTTTATCCTGTTCGGGTGCGCCCGCGATGATTTCCGCCAGCTCTCTGGCGTCGAATGGCCGTAGATCGTTGAGTGTTTCACCAACACCAATTGCGTGGATTGGAAGGCCGAATCTTTCTGCCGCCGCAACCAGAACGCCGCCACGCGCGGTTCCGTCCAGTTTGGTCATCACAAGACCGGTGACCCCGGCTACCTCCCTGAAAACTTCGATCTGTGATAGCGCATTCTGGCCCGTTGTCGCGTCTAGCACCAGCACCACGTCGTGCGGAGATGCTGGGTTGATCCGGCCCAACACGCGCTTGATCTTGGCAAGTTCTTCCATCAACTCGCTCTTGTTCTGCAAGCGCCCGGCGGTGTCGACGATGAGGACATCGATGCCGGTTTCGGTCGCTTGCCGAACCGCGTCGAACACGATCCCGGCGGCATCGCCGCCTTCCGGGCCACTGATGATCGGCACACCAAGGCGGTCCGCCCAGACTTTCAACTGCCCGATGGCCGCTGCCCGGAATGTATCGCCCGCTGCCAGCATCACGCCGTAATCCTGTTCAAGGAACAGATGGGCAAG
>JANNWX010000036.1:0-1515 GCA_031409315.1 Sphingomonadales bacterium
TGTCATCGGGCAGCAGGCCGTTATCCTCTGCAAAAGCGATGAACAGAACCCGGTCCAGTATCGTCTGGCCTAGCCGGATCGATTCCAGAGGATCGCCTTCAGGCAGCGCCGCCTGAACAGCCCCGATCAGATCGCTGCGCAGGGTGCGATAATCGTCATAGAGCCGCGCGGTAATGTCGCGGTCTTCTTTCCGGCTTTCCTCCAGAATCGCCAAGGTTTGGCCGGACAACAGATTTTCAGCTGACAATAGCAGCATGAACCGCTGATATTCGGCTGGATCATGCAGCTTCGCCAGATCGAAGCTATCGTGGAATTGCCGCCCGTCCGCATAGCTGTAGAGCCGGATTTCAAGGTAGTTAGACACCAGCACCCATTTGGTGCCGACATTGTCGCTGGCGTATTCCCAAGCCTGCTGCACCGGGGTTTTGGCGCGGCCCGGCATGATGGCGTCAAGGTTCTTGGTCTTCGCGCCCTTCAGCTCGAAAGGGGCGATGATCCGGCGTTCGCCCTTGGTGAAATGGCCCAAGGCAAGGTCAACCGATCCGGCCCCAATCTGCGCTTCAACGTCTACAGTCCACTGGCCGCTATCGTTGAAGTCCTGATAGCCTAGCACTTCACAAATGATCCGCTGTTTGAAATTGCCGTGAAGGGCAGTTTCCTTTTGCGTTTCAATCGAACGGTCGCGGATCGTTTCGGCCCACTGGCGCAGGATTTCTTGCTTTGCGGGATCGGGTGCCGCCGCACGGGCGATATGGCGATTGATTGTCTTGGCGTTAAACAGTTGCAAGCGGCATCCCCCGATATTGGCATGGCTTAGCAGCGCGTGCGGCTGGACGCCAAGGGCTTAGGTTTGGGCATCCTTCACCGCTGCAATCACTTGCGCCAGCAGAACGGGGTCAACCTGCTGTTGCGCCTTGCCCGCCGCCAAGCCCCTGATCAACTCCGCCTGCCGATGCGGGGCGACCGCGCCATAGCTGGTAAGGGTCGTCATGACGCGATCATGGCCAAGGTTCTGCGACCACGCCTTGAACTGTTCCGGCGTGGTGCATACCTGCTCTCCCAGCTGCACAAGCGTATCGCGGAACGAATGCGGGTTGAAATAGGGCAGGCCAGCCGCTTCGAAGGCGGTGCGGAATATGGCGCGGATAGGTCCGGCGCTTTGCCAGCAATCGCGACGCAAGCCTATGGGGATGAAGCCGCCGCCTTCACCGACGCCGATAAGCGTGGGCGGGAACAGCGGGTCGTCGTCACCCCATAGCAAAGCTGTGCGCAGATAGTGGCACCAGTCCCGCACAATCGAAAGGGATTCACCTCCCACCGGAAAAAACCAAGTGGTAAAGGTCTTGCTGAATTTGGTGTTCACGTCGCGCGCGTCCTGATCGACACGACATTGCGCCAGATCGACGTGCTTCAGTTTGAATGAAGCCAGCGCACCGTCACGCGCGCCAGTCAGCAGGGCGAAGGCGATCAGCGCCCGGTTGCGCAGTTCGATGGCGTTGCTGTTCGGCATGGCGG
>JANNWX010000037.1:0-4763 GCA_031409315.1 Sphingomonadales bacterium
CTTATTACGAACTCGGGTGGGGTGGCTGGTGGTTCTGGGATCCGGTTGAAAATGCGTCACTGATGCCCTGGCTCGCTGCGACGGCTTTGCTCCATTCGGTGACGGTATTGGCCACCCGTGACGGGTTGCGCGCGTGGACGGTGATGCTCGCTGTGGTGGCATTTTCGATGTCGATGGTTGGTACATTCCTTGTGCGGTCGGGTATTTTAACAAGCGTCCATGCCTTTGCCGTTGATCCGACGCGCGGGACATTCATCCTCGCCTTGCTGGTCTTGTATATTGGCGGTGCGCTGATTCTGTTCGGCTTGCGTGTCGGATCGGTGCGTGAGGGCAATCAGTTTGATCTGGTTAGCCGTGAAGGTGCACTGGTGATCAATAACCTGCTGTTCTCAATCATCCTCGGCGTGGTCCTCATCGGGACGCTATATCCGCTGTTCGCGCAGGCATTTGGGCAGCAGGTGTCGATCGGGCCGCCCTATTTCAATGCGACGGCTGGCGCTGTTGCCCTGATACTTGGCATAGTGATGGCATTCGGGCCGATGATGCGGTGGCGGCGCGATGACGGGCATCTGGTTCTACGGCGCAGCGCTTTTCCGCTTGGGCTGGGTGCTGTCACGTTTGTTGCCGTGCAGTTTCTTGCTTCTGGCGGCATCGGCTGGCTTCCCCATCTAGGATTGTCGGTTGCAGCAGTAGCTGGGGCGGCGAGCATCGCGCCACTTTGGAAGCGCAATTTGCGCCGGACGCCGTTATTCACATGGGGCATGGTGATTGCCCATTTCGGCGTTGCGGTTTCGCTCGCAGGGATGGCCAGCGATTCCGCTTTCATGAAAGAACGGCTGATCGCGATGCGGGTGGGGGACGCGACTGATGTTGGTCCCTATGCGGTCCGCCTCGCGCGGGTTGAGCCGATTATCGGCCCGAACTGGACGGCATTGGAAGCGACACTTGTCGCGACCCGCAGCGGTGGTTCATTTGATATGAAAACACAGGCGCGTTTCTATTCGGAGCCGCCGACCGAAACCAACGAAGCGGCCATTGCCACCCGGCTTGACGGCCAACTTTATACTGTTCTTGGCAGGCCCGATGATCAGGGTCGCTGGCAGGTGCGGCTTTGGTGGAAGCCGATGGTTACTTTGATTTGGCTTGGCGGCATTCTGTTGGCATTGGGCGGCGCGCTGGCATTGATCGGTCACGTTATGCGGGATCGGCGTCGGAGCGCGGGAGAGACGGAAGTGTCACAATGAAACGCTTCTGGATATGGTCTCCTCTGGCTTTGTTCTTGGCCTTTTTTGCGGTCGTCGCGTTTGGACTTGTCAACCCGGCCGAAAAAACCATCCCTTCCCGGATGATTGGCAAACAATTGCCGCGTTTTTCGCTTCCGTCAGCTGTCGCAAGCAACCCCGGCCTCGGCAGCGCGACATTTTCCGCCGGGCAGCCAAGAGTGCTGAACATTTTTGCCAGTTGGTGCATCCCATGTATCGCCGAAGCGCCTGTGTTGATGCAAATGGCGCGAAATGGGGTTCCAATTGATGCCATTGCCATTCGTGATCGCCCTGAAGATGTCGCGCGGTTTCTTGCGCGCAACGGTAATCCGTATCAACGCATCGGCAGCGACGTGAACAGCAGTGTCCAGATCAGCCTTGGGTCATCGGGGGTGCCTGAATCTTTTGTCATTGATGGTCGCGGCATCATACGCCACCAGCATATCGGTGATATCCGCCCCGAAGACGTGCCCGAATTGATGGCCGCATTGAGAAACGCAAGATGAAGCAAGGCTTGGCAATGGTCGTTGCGGCTTGTTTGGTGTCGACCGCATGGGCCGATTCGCGCATGCCAAAGGCACCCTATGCCGATGTGCAACTTCCAGATGCAAATCAGGAGCGTGACGCACGGGCGTTGATGGAATCGATCCGCTGTCTTGTTTGCCAAGGCCAGTCGATTGCCGATTCAGACTCCGATCTGGCCGGTGACATGCGTTCACTCATCCGCGCGCGGATAGCGCAGGGCGAAAGTGCCCAATCAATTCGGTCTTGGCTGATCAGTCGGTATGGCAATTGGGTGACCTATGAACCGCCATTCAGTCTGTTGACCGCGCCCATCTGGCTTGCGCCGCTGGGGTTGCTGCTGGTTGGATTGATGCTGGTAGGCGGCCGCCTGCGACGGCGGAGGCTGTGATGGCGTTGATCATTCTCATCCTGCTGGCTGCGCTCTCCATGCTCTACCTGTGGCGCGTCGGGGGCTTGTCAAAGGATGCGATGATGTTGTCGGGTGCTGCCATTGCGCTTGGCAGTGCTGGCTATGCTTTTCAGGGCCAACCGGGCTATGCCGGGGCCAGTGTTCGCCCAACCGAGCAACCCATACCGGTTATACAGGACCCGGATCAGCGCGCTGAATTGATGGGCCGTTTTGGCAGTGAAGCCGAACGCCTGTCACAAGCCGAAGCCTATATGCAGGTCGGCAATCCAGAGGTCGCGTTTGCCGTGTTAAAGGGCGGACTTGTCCAGAACGACAATAGCCCGCAATTGTGGACCGGGATCGGCAATGCGCTGATGGTTCACGGCAAAGGCGTGATGTCTCCTGCAGCCGAATTTAGTTTTCGGCGGGCTTTGACGATTTCGCCTAATTACCCCGGCACGCTCTATTTCTTTGGGCTGGCATTGGCTGATAATGGTCGCACGCAAGAGGCACGAGAAATGTGGCTGTATCTGCTCCGCGTTGTTCCAGACGAAGCTCCCCAACGCGTCGGCCTTGTCGCGCAATTGATCGAAACAGGGCTGATCACGCAGGCAGATATTAGCAGTGCAGGCACGGATGCGCGCTAGCATGGCTTTCGATTGCAGCAGTGAAGTCTGCATGCTAATTGCGGTGCTCCAACAACAAGAAGCTTCGCATTTCATGCAATTCTGCACCGGTTACCGGCTCGTTTGACAGTGACGACAACTGCAAATCCCATTTTAGATCAGCATGATCCCGACGATGCGCACCAACATGTCGGCGGCCCCCTCTATAAGCTTTTGATCGGCGCGGTTGGGATCGTCTTTGGCGATATCGGGACGAGCCCGATTTACGCATTTCGTGAAACATTTGCAGGCCATCACCCAATCGCTGTTGACCCGGTGCATATTTACGGGGTTTTAAGCCTTGTTTTCTGGTCAATGATGATCGTGGTGACGTTCAAATATTCGATGGTCATCATGAAGGCGGACAATAAGGGGGAAGGCGGAAGTCTGGCCCTGCTCGCCCTGATCAACAGCAAGACGGAAGGGGCCAAATGGACGGCACCAATCATCATGCTGGGCGTGTTTGCGACCGCGCTGTTTTACGGCGATTCGATGATTACCCCGGCGATGTCGGTGCTTTCGGCGGCCGAGGGGCTTGAGGTTGTGAACCCCGGGTTCAAACCCTGGGTATTACCGATTGCGATTGGCATTCTCGTCGGCCTTTTTTCGATCCAGTCACGCGGGACAGCCAAAGTTGGCGCTTTGTTCGGCCCGATCATGGTCGTCTATTTCGTGACGATTGCGGTGCTGGGCATTTCCCACTTAGCTGTTGACCCAGCGATTATCTTGCACACATTAAACCCATTGAATGCCTTGAATTTTTTCGCGGTGGACGGGTTTAAGGCGTTCGTGGCCATGGGGTCTGTAGTGCTGGCTGTCACCGGGGCAGAGGCGTTATATGCCGATATGGGCCATTTTGGTCGCAAGCCCATTGGCATTTCCTGGATGGTTTTTGTGTTACCGGCCTTGATGCTTAATTATATGGGGCAGGGGGCGATGGTCCTGGCGCTTGACCCCATCGCAGCGGCCGAAACCATCAAAAACCCATTCTTCTTTCTTGCACCCGAAGAATTCCGGTTGCCGCTCGTGATATTGGCAATTTTTGCAACGATCATCGCTAGCCAAGCGGTTATTTCGGGTGCGTTTTCGCTCACCCAGCAGGCGATCCAGCTTGGCTTCATTCCGCGCCTGCGCATCCAGCATACCAGCGCAAGTGCGGCGGGGCAGATTTACATTCCGGTTATCAATTGGACATTGATGATCATGGTCATCGTACTCGTGCTGTTTTTCAAATCATCGAGCAATCTTGCCGCAGCTTACGGTATTGCGGTTACAGGCGCGATGTTCATTGACACCTGCTTGTTGGCGGTGGTGCTTTTCAGCCTCTGGAAATGGCCAAAATGGCAAGCGGTGCCTTTGCTTGCGCTGTTTTTCATTGTTGATATTGCCTATCTGGGCGCGAACCTACTCAAGGTGCCACAGGGCGGTTATTTTCCGCTGGTTATCGGATTGGCGATCTTTGTGCTGCTCACAACATGGTCGCGCGGCCGCAAGCTGATGATGGAACGGATGCGCGAAGCCGCGATGCCGATCAAGGTCTTCGTCAGTTCAGCCGCAAATTCTGCGACCCGTGTCTCTGGCACAGCAGTGTTCATGACATCGACCCCAGACGGCGTCCCCCATGCTCTGCTCCATAATTTGAAGCATAATAAGGTCTTGCACGAACGGATCATCTTGTTGACCGTCAAAATTGCCAATGTGCCGTTCGTCGAGCTTGAACGGCGCTGTGCAATGGACGATCTGGGGCAGGGGTTCCACCGCCTGATCCTGAAATATGGCTTCATGGAAGAACCAGATGTGCCAGCCGCGCTTGCCAATATCACCCAGTGTGGCCCGCAGATCAAAATGATGGACACCAGTTTCTTTCTAGCGCGCCAGACTTTGCTGCCATCGTCGCGGCCTGGCATGCCGATCTGGCGTGAA
>JANNWX010000038.1:0-1831 GCA_031409315.1 Sphingomonadales bacterium
ATCCGCAGCACCCAAGTTCGCGCGCCAGTATCCTTAACCAGCAGGCAAAGCCCACGGCCATCGACATGCCGACCGGCCTTTGCGTTCTTCACCTTTAATGCTGTTAGCGCCATCGGTTCGATTCCCTGTTTTTGCGTTCCCACATTCGTTCCCACATATTGATGGGAATTTGGGCAAATCAGGGCGACCGACCGCGAACAGCTTACAATATAAATCGCTGAATTTACAGGGGACTTAGGGACGTCCTGAAATTGCGTGAGATTTAAGTTCTACGCTCGTAGGGGTCACCAATTTAACCTGTGCGCATACCCGGTCGAGTTCGAATTTTTACTTTGCCAGTTTCCAAACCAATTGCGCCGCGACGTAGAGGATCAGGATCGCCGTTCCCCGACGGACCAGCGTTGGCGGGAGGAAGCGGATGCTGGCGATGCTGCCGATTTGACCACCGATCAGAACGGCCAGCGCCAAGGGCCAATAGCCAAGCAGATTCGGGATCGTCCCCTGCCCGGCCAGTTTCATCATTTGCCCAGCAAGACCGGCCAACGAATTGACCAATATGAAGAATGATGCGGTTGCGGCGACCTGCTTTGCCGCTGCCCACCGCGTCAAATGGAGGTAGGGCGCAAGGAAAATGCCGCCGCCGATGCCAACAATGCCTGCAAGATAGCCGATCGCCGCACCCGTAAATATATCGAAGCCACGGTCACGGTTTGATCTGTGTGGTGTGATTGGCGTTTCGGTTGGCTGTTTCTGGAACCACAAAGTCAGGCCCGCCACGGCCAAACTCGCAGCGAGCAAAGCCGTAAAATAGGTTTCGGTGACCGGTGTGAGGCCGCCTGCCCACGCAAAGGGCGCGGAAATGCAGACAAGTGGCAACGCCCGCCGCCAAGGAACCAAACCGGCTTGGGCAAAACGGATCGTTCCGCCGGTGACGACAATGATATTGCAGATCAAGGCAATGGACGGAAGATACCTAAAATCTACGCCCGACAGCGCCAATAGGGCATTATATGTAGAGCCACCGCCAAAGCCGACACTGGCATAGACCAAGGCTGTCAGGAAGAAGGCGGCGGCGAGCCACACCGCCTAGTTCTGCCCGTGGCAATGTTTATATTTCAATTCCGATCCGCATGGGCACGGCGCGTTGCGGCTGACTTTGCCAGCCCAATCTGCGGGGTTATCGCCCACTTCTTCATCAAAGCTTGATGGTGCGATGGAGAGCGGTGGCAGCCGCGTGGTGACATGGCCCATCGCATTCACATCGAAATCACGACTATTATCTTCGCCGGTGAGCGGATCGATATGGGTCGTCACAAATTCTGGCATGTCGGGCAATTCGGGCGGTGCCATCTGAAATTGGGCAAAGGCCAATATCCGCGTCACATCCTCGCGGATCGCCACCAGCATCCGTTCAAACAGTGCAAAGGCCTCACGCTTATATTCGTTGATCGGCGTTTTCTGGGCGTAAGCGCGCAAATGGATGACCTGACGCAGGGCATCAAGCGTTGACAGATGTTCTTTCCAACGCTGATCAAGCGATTGCAGCAAAATGCTTTTTTCGACTTCAAGCCAGACTTCGGAGTCAAGTTCGGCTTGTTTGGCGGCCATCAATGTGTCTACAGCCTCGCGGATGCGGGTTTCAATGATTTCAGGGTCAACCTCGGATTCCGTGACCCACGTCTCAATCGGCAGATCAAGGCCAAGCACTGATTTTGCGGCAGCCAAGAATTTTTTGTCGGTGGCCAGACCACGAACGTCGATCATGCCGCGTTCGTTCAATTCACGGAGTGTCACATAGGTGTTGCCGTCGCCGTCACGATGGGCAAGTGCA
>JANNWX010000039.1:0-3307 GCA_031409315.1 Sphingomonadales bacterium
CAAAGCGTAAAGATCGTCTTGGAGACACCTATCAGGAACTGGGTGACCCCCATCGGCGCGACCCCGCCATGTGGTGTTATATTGGCATACGTAGATCCTGTTGGCGACGTGATTCCGGTCGCAAACGCGCCAGCGACCAGAATGAAAACAATGATCGCCGCGACCTTGGTCGACGCAAACCAGAATTCAAATTCACCGTAAGAACGGGCGGACATCAGATTGACGGCGGTCAGAACGGCCATCAGGACGACGCCAACCTGCCACACTTCAAATTGGGGATACCATTCACAGATGATTTTCGCCCCAGCAATCGCTTCAATCGCGATAACAACAACCCAGAAATACCAATAGAGCCAGCCGACCAGAAACCCCGCCCAATTGCCAATGCCGGCGCGCGCAAAATCCGGGAATGTCTGGGTGCCTGGCATTGCCATCGCCATTTCTGACAGCATCCGCATCACTAGAAAGACCAGAAAACCCGCAATCGCATAACTGATGACAACAGCCGGGCCAACAGCACCGATCGCGGTTGAAGATCCGACGAACAGCCCGGCGCCAATAATGCCGCCAAAGGTAATCATGGATATGTGCCGGGATTTAAGGGTCCGGCTTAGCTGGTTCTCTGCCCGGCCTTCTAGGGCTGATCCTGCAGTGATGGCCATTCCGGTCCCTTCCGATAACGTTCGCATGTCCAGCGAAAAAGCCAAACGCTATTTTGCTAGTATATCCAAGGCGGCGGATGTCAAAGCTTCCGTCGCCGTCGCAATCACACTTTGCGCATCGGGTGCCCAATAAGGCGAATGGAGCGACGGCAGCTTGGCGGGATCGCCCTTTGTGGCGTCCCACTGAGCTTGCGGCACGCCGCCGACCCAAAAGATCATACTCTCGATAGATGTGTCGGCCAGCCAGAATTCACTGAAATCCTCACCCCCCATCGTCGGGGGAATCGCCTGTGTCCGTGCTTTGCCAAATCGACTTTCAAACAGGGCGGCGATCCTAGTCGTAATTTTATTGGTATTGAAGGTGGCAGGGGTAAATTCATCCATCACCCGCACGACGGGCATCCGGTCTTCAGGTATGCCGGCCGCGATGGCCTCGCCTCTCGCAATTCGGGCGATACCGTCCAGCAAATGTTTGCGGACGTCGGCTTTGTAGCTGCGCACCGTGATTAACAATTCTGCCTTGTCGGAAATGATATTATGCTTTGCCCCGCTGTGAAAAGCGCCAACGGTGACGACGGCGGATTCGATCGGATCAATCTCTCGGCTGACCAGCGTCTGGAATGCGCCGACGATGCGCGCGGCCAGCACAATCGGGTCTTTGGTCGTATGGGGATATGCGCCGTGACCGCCGACCCCTTTGATCGTCACATCAACAGTATCGACATTAGCGAGCGCATAACCATTCGTATATCCGATCACGCCAGCAGGAAGCCCCGCTGAATCATGAAAGGCCAAGGCAATGTCCGGCTTAGGAAAACGGGTATATAGGCCCGCGTCCAGCATCTTGCGCGCGCCGCCATTTCTCTCTTCTGCAGGTTGCCCGATCATCACCAACGTCCCGGACCATTTGTCTTTCATGGCTGACATGCGGCGCGCGGTGCCAATCCAGCTGGTCATGTGTGTGTCATGGCCACACGCATGCATAACACCCGATTCAATGCCTTCTATGCCGGTTGCGCGCACCTTCGATGCGAACGGCAGGCCGGTCTGCTCTTCGACTGGCAACCCGTCCATATCGGCGCGGATCATCAGGGTGGGGCCTTTGCCATTTTTGAGAATTGCAACAACACCGTAGCCGCCAACATTGGTCGTCACTGTAAAACCAAGCCGCCTTGCCTCGACCGCTAGTTTGGCTGACGTTGCAACTTCCTGAAAGCTCAATTCAGGATTGGCATGGAGGTCGCGGTAAATGGTCATCAACGACGGCAGGTCGCTGGCAATCGCATCACGGAGCGGCTCTGCTTGGGCACTGGCAAGGGGGAATAGTACCGCCGCCACAGAAATGGCTGCGCGCTTCATCTTTATCGACATTGATTAACCCTAGTTGGAAGCAAGATAGATGCAGGGCTTGACGGCCCGTTCGCGCTGTTCGCGTTGCCGTTCGCGCCGAATTGTCTCGCGCGGTTGTGTGGATTGGGTCGCGTTCAGCAATTCTGCCCGAACTGAATTTTCAACATGCTGATATGCGGCAAAGGTCGGCTTGCAATCGACCCCCGGTTTTGCGCTATCGGCTTGTGCAGCAAATCCGGCTTGGCTGATCAGGCCCAAAGCGATGACCCAACGTGTAATAATGTGCGACATAATGTCCCCCTCGGCGTCCGAGAACCAAGGCCGGACAATGAACCCTAAAATTCCCCTACGCAAGTTTATTGCGCGGTCCAGCCGCCGTCCACTACCATGTTCGCGCCGGTGATTGCGCTCGCCTCTTCGCGGCACAAAAACACGGCCATTGCCGCTATCTGATCCGGCATCACGAATTTTTTCTGCGGAATAGCGCCGAGCAGAACATCGTTGATAACCTGATCTCTGCTCAATCCCCTTGTTTCCATTGTCGCTGGAATCTGATTTTCCACCAGCGGCGTCCAGACATAGCCTGGGCTGATGCAATTGACCGTGATATTGGTGCGGGCAACCTCCAGCGCGGCTGTCTTTGTTAAACCAACAAGGCCGTGTTTGGCGGCGTTATAGGCAGATTTATTCGGGCTCGCGACAATCGAATGGGCCGACGCCGTTGAAATGATCCGGCCCCATCCAGTCGCTTTCATATGCGGAAGTGCGGCGCGCATGGCATGGAACGGGGCCGACAGCAGCAGCGCGATCAACATATCCCACTTCTCAACCGGAAATTCATCGACCGGCGCAACATGCTGGATGCCAGCATTATTGATCAGGATATCGGGGCCACCCAGTCCATTGTGACACGTGGCAACCATCGCCGCAATTTCATCGGGCTTGGTCATATCCGCGCCGGACCACAAAGCCTTTGCCCCGCACATCGCCTCAAGCGTCTGTCGCTGCGCCTCGATCGCATCAGCGTCACCAAAACCGTTGATCATCACTTGCGCACCTTGGGCGGCAAGGGCGGTCGCACAGGCGGCACCGATACCTGAGGTGGAACCAGTGATAAGCGCGGTTTTACCTTGGAGGAACATGGATCAGGACTCCCTAAGAATGATATTGTGCGATTGCATCAGCCGGTTGCGCCGTGCAATGTTATTCTCGTGGAAGTGAGAGGGTGTAATATGCGGCTCGATGATTTGGATACGTCGGATGTCAATGTCCAGGATCAACGCGGGCAAGGCGGC
>JANNWX010000040.1:0-3228 GCA_031409315.1 Sphingomonadales bacterium
GCATTTTTGCAAGGCCCGCGCGGACTGCACTTATCCAGCTTGCTGCATCGCATTGAATTACTCAACGACCGACGCCCGCAGCGCATCGGTTTGTCGGCCACGATGGGCGATCTCGAATATGCCGCAAAATGGCTGAGCAGCACAGCCGAAGCGAATGCGGAAATCTTGGCTGTGGAAGGGAAAGGCCCGCCACTCAAATTGCAGGTTCGGGGCTACATTGATCCTCCTAAGGACGATGGCGACGAATCTGACTTAGGGGATGAAAATCCCGAAGACGCTTTGAGCCAGATTGCCGATCATGCCTTCGGCGTGTTGCGGGGCGACAACAACCTGATGTTCGCCGGGTCGCGGAAAAACGTCGAAGCATTGGCCGACCGGTTGCGTCAACGCTCAGAACGCGAGAGGCTCCCCAATGAGTTTTTCCCGCATCACGGCAGCCTTTCACGCGAGTTGCGCGAAGAGCTTGAAACGCGCCTGAAAGACAACCGACTGCCAACGACCGCGATTGCCACGACCACACTTGAACTCGGCATTGATATTGGCTCCGTCCGCTCGGTGGCACAATACGGGCCGCCGCGCTCGCTGTCTTCGCTTAAGCAACGCCTCGGACGTAGTGGTCGGCGGGAAGGCGCGAGCGCGATTTTCCGCAACTATGTGCGCGAACGCTACCTTGCCGACGATAGCGATCCGCTGGACACGTTGCGGCTGCCAACGATTCAAGCTGTTGCTGCCATTCGGCTGTTGCTTGATCGATTTGTCGAGCCGCCGGAACCTGATGCGTCGTTATTTTCCGTGTCGGTTCATCAAGTCCTGTCGTTAATCGCGGGGTCTGGCGGTGCCAAGGCGCAGACGCTCTATCGAGGGCTTTGCTGCCCCGGACCTTTCGCCCAAGTATCGCCAAGCGATTTTGCATCACTGCTGAAAGGGATGGCAAGCGGCGAAGAGGCGCTTTTGGAACAGGCACCAGATGGGACAATCATGCTCGGCCCTATGGGTGAACGGATTACTGCAAGTCGCGATTTCTATGCCAATTTCCAGTCGAATGAAGAATGGCGGATTGCCAATCAGGGCCGCACCCTTGGAACGATCCCACTCATCAACGCTTTTGGCGTCGGGAGCATAGTGGGCTTTGCGGGTCGTCGGTGGCGGGTAACCGCCGTCGATGATCGCGCGAAAGTTGTGGACGTCATCGCTCATCCTGCGGGTCGCATACCCAAATTTGATCGCATTTCTGGCGAACCTGTCCACGACCGGCTTGCTCAGGAAATGCTGCGTGTTTTTGCTGCCGACGATGTTCCCGAATATCTAGATGCCACCGCTCGGCAATGCCTGCTTGAAGGCCGCGCTGCGTTTCGGCAAATGGGCGTTGGGAGCAACGCATTTCTGCAAGGCGACAAGGATGTCCATATTGTGACTTGGCGAGGTTCAACGATCAACTCGGTGCTCGCCGTCCTACTGACTTCGACCGGAATAGCGTGCGAAACATTCGATGTCGGCGTGACCGTCACAGGTGCCTCGCTGGAGGATGCGCGCGACGTGCTTGCATCCATCGGCGAGTGTCCACCCATCGCCCAGTTGGCGGCGTTCGTGGAGAACCTTGCTATCGAGAAATTTGATGAGTTCGTGCCGACAGACCTTTTGCGTCAGCATTGGGTGGTGCGACACGCGCATTTGCAAACTGAGATTTCCGAAGTGCTGACTACGTTGGCAGGATAATTTACTAAGTCAGCGGTCATTTGGTCTTCTGAGCCAACGTCTCATAGGCGGAGGTCGCATTCCATCCATTTTTGGTTCGCCAGCGGCGAAATGGAAGCGAACACGGTAAGACGCAGAATTAGGGGTGAATCGACGCTCGTCTCCCCTATTTCCCAACCCTGCTTGGCCCGTGTCCCGATCAAGTGCGCCAGCGGCGCATCGACACACAGGCAAAGAGGCTTTGCATGGCAGGTCGCATTGAATCTCGATGCGCCATAGGTCCGCCAAGCAAGCCAAACCGATCCGCTCGACCAAGAATGCCAGCGGCATGTCAGCGACCGGTGCAAAGAGATTTACCGCCGCGTTGTTTGCCCCCGGCGAACAGGCTTAGCCGCGAGCCGCGCCCTTGCTCCCGCCGATGCTCGGGCCGTGCCGTCACTGTCAGCCAGATCGTGTATCATCGGTTCCCATCCGCTCATGCCCTGCAACACACGGTCGGCATGTTTGATCGTGTTCACATGACCATAATGCTGCTCGATCATCTTGACCGATGTGCCCATCTGTTCGGCAAGGATATAAACATCGACACCTTCGCTAAGGCGGAAGGTGGCATAGGTGTGCCGGAAGCAATAGGTTGAACGCGGCGTTCCATTCGGCCCGATTTTGACCTCGGCATAGGTCAACAGTTTCTCGACGGCATCCTCGAACAGATATTTGGCAGGCTTGCCGTTAATAATGGTGAACACCGGATCATCGGGCAGCGTGGCTTTCGAGATCGCGCGGACACGATCAAGATAATCGCCCACACTTTTCGGCGCGACCAGCTTACGCGATTTGCCCTTGCCCTGAACAAACAGGACAACGATCTCTTTCCCGTCGCGGTCTTTGGCGGGCATGATGTCACGCCAGCGCAGGTTTTTGGCTTCGGGCGGACGCATCCCCGTGTTGCACATGACGAGCATGAAATTGTAGCACATGGTCCGCGACCAAGTGCCGGGAGCGTTCGTGGCCTTGGTGATCCATGACCGACCCGCCGTATGCAGCTTGCGGTATTCGTCGAGCGTGAATTCATCGCGGCGCATCGTTTTGAGCTTTGGCTTGCCCTCAAAACGCTGGTTCGCTGGAACATAGCGTTTGCGGATGGCAAAGTTCATGGCGGCATTGAACGCACCCATTTCAAAGTCGATGGTTGCATCGCTGATATGGTCGCGATGCCGTCCCTTGCCATTCTCGCGCCTCCATGTCGGATATTGCGCCCAGCGGTCTTGCCCGACTAAATGAATCTGTGCGCTGCCGACATAACGGTCCATCGCACCAAGCAGCACGTTTTTGAGATTTTTGACGCGATCACTTGAAATCTCGCCTGTGTCCGCGCGGCGCTGCTGCACGGCAATAAACTCCTCCGCGACTTTGCGAAAGGAGCGATTGAACACAGGATGATCATGTTTGAGCAAGACGCGGATTTCCGCTTCTTTTTCAATGGCCAATTCGCGCGCTGACTCTGGGTTCGACGTGCCCAGCGCAATCGTCTTG
>JANNWX010000041.1:0-6560 GCA_031409315.1 Sphingomonadales bacterium
TTTGATATCTTCATTTCTATGGCTTCTGACCTATCCCCATAGCCATAGTCCAAAACGATCAGACATTCCTGACTCACATTCTCAGAAACGATTGCTTGAATGATTTCAAGGTCATATTCTCGTTCGAGCTCTAGGCGAAAAACAAACCCTCTCTTCAGCGTTTTTGCGATTTCAACCTGTCGATTGATAGTCTCTCTGGATACCCCAAAAATCTGAATGCAGGGAATATAGTTCTGATGACTTTCTATTAAATCCATCCAGAGCAATGGACCTGCCCCGGGATCGAGCAATGATCGGAAAAATTGACGTGAAGGCAGTTCCGAGTCGCTTGTGAAATATCGGTCAAGGTCGACGATAATCGCCCCGTTCCCAACGCTCTTTTCGACGATAAGGTGGGTGTTTTCGAACTCTATCGAATTGAGCCACGGCGCCAACAAGACAATTGGCAGCATCTTTATCTTTTCAGACTCAGGCAGCTTTTCCATCGCCTTCATTTCAGCGCGCCGAATGCAGATCGTTGGATAATATCGGTTTGTGAATTCGGTCATTTCAAATTCCCAGCCGGAAGCCGACAGCTAGCCTTGAAGCACGAAATGCAGATGCGATTTGTTCAATATTTTCCTTATGTGGTGGACCCTCGTATCGCTCGTAATGCCACTCTGTTATCTTCGGCCAAGGAAGCAGGATTGCGGCTCCCAGCTTGTTGGCTTCCGCTTCCTGCCGATTGGAAAGTTTCGAACGATACAAGATGCTGTCAGTGATGCCTTCCGCATCAATTAGCGAGCGATGAAGCAGATAATGAGCGATTTCATGGCAAACCGTGAATCTTTGCCGCACGGCAGCGTCAGTATTGTTGACATGAATCTCGTAAGAGCCGCTTTCTTTCCTTCTGATTAAGCCCGAAATGTCTGTAGGTAGCGTCAGGCTTATGACGTCTAAACTAAGGCGTTCTGCAACGAGTCCAACTTGGACAGGAGCATCTGCAAAGATGTCCCAGAATTTCGCTAAGTCTGATTCCTCGGCTCTTAACCAAAGACTAATAGCTGGATCAGAAGTTGGGATGTCCACCGCCATCAGTCTGAGTCGCCTTCTAGGTCGCCTTGATCGGTGGGTTCGTCGAGTGCCAACCGCGCAGCATCAGCGTTGATTCTGTCGGCAATGAGTGGAAACAATAAGATGACTTCGGCCCGAATCGTCTTTTCCACAAATTGCCGATGATGCCCATCCTCGCTCTGCATTTGTTCTTCGATGCGTTTCGTCCCATTGCCTGTGGGGCCGAATGCTTTCGCAATTTCCGACAACGCCTGGGTTTCAGCATATCGGCCGGCATCCCGTTTGAGATTGCGAAATCCAAATATGCCCAACACCGCCAGTACGATAGCGCAGACCGTAAAAATGACTGTGACAGTTGTGAGCAGGACAGTTAGAATAGCATTATAGTCAACAAAAACTTCGCTCTTTGAAGGCACTCCATGTAGAAGGCTGAAAACGGCGTAGTAGGCTATGATGCACACCGCGACGGTGAAACATAGCGCCAAAGCACCGTAGAATATGCGATAAATCGGCCCCATGTCATGCTTGTATGCAGGGCGCTTTGGGACTGCAACGCTTTTCTGATTACGGTGGCAGCGGGACTAACACTCAAATGACGTCCGCTTTTAGGCTTAGCGGTTTAGCATTCGAATGACCGAAAACTTGTCGCAACCAGACATTCCCGCATGTCCTCACCCAGCCTTCTGCGCCGCCATTCGCTGCATGAATAGCTGCACGTCAAATTCATCATCCCCGTCATAGCGCGGGGCATGAACGGGTTGCGACCTAGACAGTGGCGATCAAGCACAGTGGTTCAAAGAGCGGAGCCAAAATGTTCGGCTAGCAAAGTTTCATTTGCGGGATCAAACGGGTTCACAATCCGCAACCCCTCCACCTCTAGGCCATCCTGCATATCTTCGCTCAGCAGGATCGTCGCCCCGGCGCGGCAGGCGACGACTAAGATGAGAGCGTCGAAATATTGAAGGCCGAATCGGGCTGCGGTTCCAGCAGCTTCAATCAGGTCGCCTCCTTGGGTGCGCGGACAAGCAAAGCCGTCCAGAAATTCTGCAGCACGCAGTATCGCCAATTCATTCATCAATATTTTCTTGCGCCTGCAAACGTTCAAAAACTCGCCAATCACTTGAAGCGATACAATGGCTCCTGTTGGCGCGATCCGCTGAATCAGCACAATTGAGCGTTCGCGTCGACATTCCTCATCCTCGTCCGCGACCGAATAGACTAAAATATTGGTATCGAGTGCGATCAACGACCCGTGCGCTCTTCATATGTTGCGGGTCCCTTTAACCCTGGAATTCCTTCCCGCATTCCGGCGATCATCTTCTCGTACCTCGCCCTATATTCAGGATCATCCATATGATTCACCCGTTCAGGCACAACGCTTGCGATCACCTTGCCGTTGCGCGTGACTTTGATAACCTCGCCAGCTTCCACTTTGGCAAAAGCCTTTGACGTATTTGCATTGAATTCACGGATCGACATCACGTTCATGGCATATCTCCAGTGTTGCAACTGTTGCAACATACGATATCAGGCTTCGAACTTCAAGGATTACTGCCCCCATGCTCTGGCTTCCCGCAACCCTTCTCGCCGGCCTGTTTCAGGCGTGGCGCACGGCCGTGCAACAGCGGGTGCGCGCCGAGCTGTCGGTTAATGCGGCGGGGCTGGTGCGTTATCTTTACGGGTTTCCGGTCGGCTGCCTGTTGCTGGCCTGCTATCTCGGCGTGACGGGCTCGGCGATCCCGGATCATGGCCCGGGCTATTGGACCAACGCGGCGTTGGGCGGTCTTGCGCAAGTGCTGGGCACGATCCTGCTGATCATGGCATTTGGCTTTCGAAACTATGTTGTCGGCACGGCTTACGCAAAGACCGAAGCGGTGCAGGGCGCGGTGCTGGCGATGATCCTGCTGGGTGAAATGCTGTCGCCGCTCACATGGACGGGGATTGCGGTCGGCGTCTTCGGGGTGTTCATTCTGTCAACTGGTGGGCAGCGCATGACGCCGGTTCAGGCGTTAAAAATGCTGGGGCAGCCAGCCGCTCTGTGCGGGCTTGGTGCGGGTTTTTTGTTTGCCTTGACATCGGTGTTTGTGAAGCGTGCCACGCTGTCGGTTGATACGCCCGACAAGATATTGGCGGCGCTGGTCGTGCTGGTTGCTGTCCTCGCGCTGCAATTGCTGATGCAGGGGGCCTATGTTGTGCTGCGCGAACGGGGCCAGATAGTGTCGATTTTCAAAAGCTGGCGCGTGTCTGGGCAGGTGGGCGTCCTGGCGGCGCTTGGGTCAGCTTGCTGGTTTACCGGATTTGCACTGGCACCGGTGGCGCTGGTGCGCGCGGTTGGCCAAGTGGAAGTCATTTTCACGCTAGGTTTTAGCCGTTTCTATTTGAAGGAGCCTTTGTCTCGCAGCGAAATGTGGGGCCTTTTGATTGTCGCGGCCGGTGTCATTCTAGCCTTGGTCGGCAGCAGCTAACCACGTTCGTGAAGGTTATCGCAAGCGCCGGGCCTTACCACGCATCGCGGGAAGCATAGCTAATATATCGGGAACCGTGATGCCAACGCCTGAGCCAAAACGGGTGCGCGCGCAGACGCGTATCTTCAATTATGAAAAAGAGCTAAAATCGTCTTTGCGACGACAGTTGGAGCGGGTTGAACCTGGACTAGTGGCGGCAGACAACGGCCGTGAACGGCAGGTTGCGACCGGCAAAATCGACATCACGGCGTTTGATAAAGACGGCAATTATGTCGTCATCGAATTAAAGGTCGGCCCTTGCCCCAACGGCGCGCTGGAACAGGTTCTGGCTTATTCAACCGATCTGGAAACCGAAACCGGTATGCCGTGCCGGGCGGTGCTGGTCGCATCGCAATTTTCGGATCGGATCAGGGCTGCGGCTAAGCGGGCACGCGATGTTTTTCTGGTTACTTATCAGGTGGAGAATATGGGGTTTGGAGAATTGCCTCCTCCCTTGCTGTGAAGGCCGAATGCCCTTTGGCGGCGTCATCGGGCACGGCTGTGGTAAAAAAGGTGACGCCAGTTCCCCTTCGCAAATCCACCCATAGGCCTGACCTGAGCCCGTAAGCTTCCCCGGCATGGCCGATCCGACTATGCCCGTCGCCAAACGGATCGTCGCTGCATCCAGGTGCGGCGGTGGCCAAAACCTGAACACCAAGGGCGAAACTGCAGAAAAAGCCGTCTTCGCTCGAACCATTTGATCCGTCAAAACGCCACACAGGCATTGTCAGCAGTTTGAAGGTCGCTGGTTTCAGGAAGCCGCGTGCCCGACGCAACAACATCTGGCCGGTGCGTGCGAGATCGCGCGCCGAAATGCGCACGCCTCCGTGCGGAGAAAACAGCGCACCGTTGGTGCCGGGGCGGTAATCGCCAAGATTGCAGCCGCCATCAAGTGCAGGAACCACCGGACAGGACGGCCGCCCGCCGCGCATATCATCGCGCCGGACGCTGCCATCAACGTCATAAAGAACGACCGCCTTAGCAATTTTCGCGTCATCGCAGGTCGTCCAGTTGAAACAGGCATCAAGGCGCAGTGGCTTGAAGACGAGTCTTTCCATCAGCCGGTCA
Source organism: Sphingomonadales bacterium (assembly GCA_031409315.1). Lineage (GTDB taxonomy): Bacteria > Pseudomonadota > Alphaproteobacteria > Sphingomonadales > Sphingomonadaceae > Aquisediminimonas. Next base: position 4,626 of record JANNWX010000041.1, read on the forward strand.
AATCGTTCGCCGGTTGTCATTTCCATAACGCTGGCAATGATGGGAAAGCTCAAATTGGTATAACGGAACCAAGAACCAGGCGCGTGGTTTTGATCCCATGCCCTAGGATCGCGCAACCGCGTTTCGACGCTATCGCCAAGCGTGATGATATAATCGGCATCGTCGGTCATACTTGAGCGGTGCGACAGGAGGAGTGCCAGCGTGATGGGCCGTTCAGGAAAGGCCGGATTGCGGACCCGAAAGCCCAGATAATCAGACACATCGCGCGATAGATCGAGTCTTTTTTGATCCACCAGCCGCATCACACCCAAGGCGACGAACAGCTTGGAAATCGACGCAATCCGCACCGGATCGTCAAGCGTGAGTGCCCGTCGGCTGGCGCGGTCAGCAAGGCCCTGTACCGCCGACGTCCTCATGCCTCGGGCGTCAAATGTGATGCTGGCCTGCGCCGGAATTTGCGCTTGGGATTGCACCCCGCATCCCAGACTTGCAGTTGCAAAGAGAAACGCTATCCACCGCATCAACAACGAATGGCGGGGAAATATGCGCAAGGCAATGACAGGATTGGGCAAGGCGGTTGTCCTGATGATCATTGTGCTTGGTCTGGCGATCACGATCATCCCTCGGTTTCTGGATCATATCTATTTCTTCGGCCCCCCGCGCGCCAATTTTGACGGGGCGCGATTTTTCAATCCAGACGGCGATGATACCGCCGGTTTGCCAACCGGGGGCAGTCGCGGTGCGTTTCTGGCAAGCCGGATTTTCGGAACCGACGGCAGCGCCGCTTGGCCAATAAATGTTGCTATAAACCCGGCCAAACCTGCGCAGCGGGTTAATGGAAACAGGATGACCGCCACATGGGTTGGCCATGCGACCATGCTTGTCCAGACACAGGGCCTCAACATCCTGACCGACCCCGTCTGGTCAAAAAACTCCGGGCCATTTGGCATCGGACCAGCCCGTGTGACCGCGCCGGGGATTGGTTTTGATGATTTGCCAAAGATCGACATTCTGGTCGTCAGCCATAACCATTATGATCATATGGATCTGGATAGTATCAAACGTATCTGGGATCGGGACAGGCCGGCCATAATAACCAGTCTGGGCAACGAAACATTGATTGGCCAGACCGGAGCAAAGGTGACAGCGCTCGATTGGGGTCAGCGCAAAACGGTGCGGCCCGGTATCGATGTGATCGTCACCCGCAACCACCATTGGTCGAGCCGCTGGTTTGCCGACCGCAACCGCGCGCTTTGGTCTAGCTTTGTGGTGACATTGCCGGGCGGCAATCTCTATTTTGCCGGGGATACAGGCTTTGGTGACGGCGCGTGGGGGGCGGAAGCCGCAGATTATGGGCCGGTGCGCCTTGCCCTTATTCCCATCGGCGCCTTCCGCTTCCGACCGGGGCAGATGCATATCGCAAGCCATATCGGGCCGATTCAGGCCGAACGTATCTTTGCCAGTCTTGGCGCATCTTTTGCTATTCCCATCCATTGGGGAACATTCAAACTGTCGGACGAAGCCCGCGATACGCCGCCCCGGATGCTGGCCGAAGTCATAAAATGTGGGCGCTACCTTGATCCAAACCAGTTTCGGGCGGTTGATGTTGGCGCTGTGGTTGACGTGCCAGCTTACCGCAAACCCGCACTGCGACCAGCGCCGCGCCCTGCATGTCTGCAAGGTCAGGCAATTCAAACATTGCGGTAAGGCCGGTGCCGTATTGCGTTACTGATTGACGTGAATTCAGGGGCAAGCGAGAGGGGAAGTGGTGATAACAGTATCGGCAGTCAGTGATGGAGATACGCAACAAGGGGCGCCGTCGCTGTCTCTGACGCAGCGCATAAGTTACGGGGCCGGTGATTTTGGCTTCAACCTGTTCTTCACAACCGCGAGCCTTTATCTTCTTTTTTATTATACCGATGTGCTGGGGCTTGA
>JANNWX010000042.1:0-7499 GCA_031409315.1 Sphingomonadales bacterium
CACCGCTGCGGACATCGCGCCAGCCGTTGTAGCGCCGCCCACTGGAGCAGGCACCGGAATAATCTGCGCTTGTGTTGGTTCCTGCGTCAACACACTGACGAACTTGGAGTAAAACAGATGCGCGACATCATATTCGCCCGCTTCATAACGCGCGATGAGATCAGTCGCGACATCCTGCGCATCCGAGAATTTCAGCTTGCCAAGATCGCCCGGCTCAATCGAGTGGATCACATCTTTGCGGAACAAGCGGTTGAGCTGGTCACGCCCCTTGCGCCCGATGATGTAGAACTTCACCGTCTTGCCTGCCGCTTGGCATTCGAGAGCAGATTTGCGCGCAAGGCGGACGATGTTGGTGTTGAACGCACCAGCAAGGCCCTTGTCCGATGTCGCGACCACGAACAGATGGACGTCATCCTTGCCCGTGCCCGCGATGAGTTTTGGAGACTGAGGACTGATCGTCACTTTGCTGGCGATGCTCGACATCACCTTTTCCATCCGCTCGGCATAGGGGCGACCGGCTTCGGCCGCCTCCTGCGCGCGGCGCAGTTTAGCCGCTGCGACCATCTTCATCGCCTTGGTGATCTTCTGCGTCGACTTTACCGAGCCGATACGGACCTTGAGTGCTTTTAAGCTAGCCATTTAGCTATCCGATCAAGCAAACGTCTTCGTGAACTTATCAAGCGCGGCGACCAGTGCCTTTTTGGCATCGTCACCCAGATCCTTGGTGTCCCGAATGGTCTTGAGCACGCCCGCATTGTTCGCGCGCATATCGGCGAGCATGGCTTCCTCATAGCGCGTGACGTCGCTCACCGCGATACCATCGAGATAGCCATTGGTGCCAGCAAAGATCGACGCGGTCTGTTCTTCAAACGGCATTGGCGCATATTGCTTTTGCTTGAGCAATTCCGTCAAACGCGCACCGCGGTTGAGCAGCTTCTGCGTCGAGGCGTCCAAATCCGAACCAAACTGCGCGAACGCCGCCATTTCGCGGTACTGCGCGAGCTCCAGCTTGATCGAGCCCGACACCTTCTTCATCGCCTTGGTTTGTGCAGCACTACCCACGCGCGACACCGAAAGGCCGACGTTAATCGCGGGACGGATGCCCTGATAGAAAAGATCGGTTTCAAGGAAAATCTGGCCATCGGTGATCGAAATCACGTTGGTCGGGATATAGGCAGAGACATCACCCGCCTGCGTTTCAATGATCGGAAGTGCGGTCAGCGATCCGCCGCCGTTCGCGTCGGAAATTATCGCCGCACGATCAAGCAAACGAGAGTGGAGATAGAACACAACGCCGGGATAAGCTTCGCGGCCCGGAGGACGACGCAGCAGAAGCGACATCTGGCGATACGCCACAGCCTGCTTTGAAAGATCGTCATAGACGATCACCGCGTGCATGCCGTTATCGCGGAAAAACTCCCCCATCGCAACGCCGGTATAAGGCGCGAGATATTGCAGGGGGGCTGGTTCTGATGCAGTTGCTGCGACAACAATCGTATATTCCATCGCGCCATTTTCTTCGAGCGCGCGGACGATCTGCGCCACGGTAGAACGCTTCTGGCCAATGGCGACGTAGATGCAATAAAGCTTTTGCTTTTCGTCACTGCCCTTGTTCGCGGCCCTCTGATTGATGAACGTATCAATCGCAACGGCGGTTTTGCCGGTCTGACGATCCCCGATTATCAGTTCGCGCTGACCGCGACCAACCGGCACAAGCGCATCAAGCGCCTTGAGGCCGGTTTGCACTGGCTCATTCACCGAAGTACGCGGGATAATGCCGGGCGCTTTGACTTCAACGCGGCTGCGCTGTGTGGTCTTTAGCGGCCCCTTGCCGTCGATTGGATTGCCGAGGCCATCCACAACGCGACCGAGCAATTCCTTGCCAACGGGAACGTCAACGATGGTGCCGGTCCGCTTAACGACATCGCCTTCCTTGATTTCGGCATCCGAACCGAAGATCACGACGCCGACATTGTCTGCTTCTAGGTTCAAGGCCATGCCCTGAATGCCGTTGGCAAATTCGACCATTTCACCGGCCTGAACATTATCAAGGCCGTGAATACGGGCGATACCGTCCCCAACGGAAAGAACCTGTCCGACTTCCGATACTTGCGCGTCGGTGCCAAACCCGGCGATCTGGGCCTTGATGACCTTTGAAATTTCTGCGGCGCGGATATCCATGATTAGCCTTTCACCAACGGCAGATGCCGTCAGCCTTTCATTGCGTTAGCGAGGGTGTTCAAACGGGTTTTGATCGATGAATCGATCATCTGAGAGCCGATTTTGACAATCAGCCCGCCAAGAATATTTGGGTCGGTGTAGAGGTTTACCGTGACATCACGGCCAACCTTCTTTTTGAGTTGTAATTTAAGAGCAGTGACTTGCGAAGAATCCAGCTTGTGCGCGCTCGTCACGTCGGCTGTCGCTTCGCCGCGGTGCGCGGAGGCAAGGCCCTCATAAGCCGCAATCACCGAACCCAATTCGGTCAGCCGACGATTCTGAGCGAGCACGCCAAGGAAATTTGATGTGATCGTATCAAGTTTCATCGCCTTCGCAACGGCCGCCACACCTTTCATCGCATCATCGCGCGATACCAACGGGTTGGTCGTCAACACCTTGAAATCAGCCGATTCGGCAAGCGCCTTACCGACCGATGCAAGGTCAGTTCCGACGCTGTCGATGCTCTTTTTCTCAAGGGCAAGGCTGAACAAAGCGGTCGCATAGCGCCCCGCCAAACTAGCCTGAATGCCGCCGGAATTCTCCACGCGTGAAATGTCCTTTTGAGACGTTGAAAATCTGTCTTGGTCAATTGGGCGGTGCGCACACCTCCAACCAAGTCGCGGCGCGCCTAGCACCCGTTTTGCTGCGATGCAAGATGGGATTGGGCAAGATGCAAGACAAGCTGGTCAACCTGTTCTTGCGCTGCACAAGCTGGACCTTTCATTTTTCGTGCTAAGCCGCAAAGACGCAGTGAAAGAAGGATAAATCTATGGGCCAGATGATTCGCATGAGGATGAATGACGGGGCAGATATTGCCGTCTATCATGCCGACCCTGTCGGCAAGCGAAAAGGCGGTCTTGTCCTGATCCAGGAAATCTTCGGCGTGACCGATCATATCCGCGAATTATGTGATGAATATGCAGCGGACGGCTACGAAATTCTCTCCCCTGCTTTATTCGACCGCGAACATCCTGGATTTGAGGCCGACTATACAGGGCCAGATTATGCCCGTGCCGTCGAATTGGCGCGCGATCTGCACCCCTTTGATCTGTCGCTATCAGATGCCCTGTCGTGCATAGATATGTTGAAGGGCAGGGGGCCTGTTTTCATCACTGGCTATTGCTATGGCGGCTCGGTCGCATGGGCTATGGCGGGGCAGAGCGACGATCTGGCAGCAGCAAGCTGTTATTATGGCAGCCTTGTGCCGACGACTTTTTCTGACCAAGCCCCCATATGCGCCACGATTGCCCATTTCGGTCGCTATGACGCAGGCATTCCGATGGACGGCGTCGAGGCGCTGATCGAAAAGGGTCATCCGTTGGCGGAGATATTCGTTTATGACGCGAACCACGGTTTCAATTCCGACCGCCGCAAGGATTATCACGCGGAGAGCGCAGAACTTGCTCGTGAAAGGACGCTGGGGTTGTTCAAGGCATGCGGTGGCTGACGCCGAATTGCCTTTCCTACACGATGGCAAGCAACGATAATGTGCGGATGATGAGCGCAATATTATATCGCTCTAGTCCCGCTCGCGCCGTTCGCGGTTCAAATCTCACTGATGGCAAAGGCAAGCGGGGGGTGATGTGGCCTCAACTTTCTCAACTTTGTAAAACCTACTGACAGTCTTTGAGAGCAAGTTTCGGGACGCGGGCGATTCGCTTGGGGGCTATTCGGGTATCCGGTCACCAAGGAGCCGGAATATGAGCTATCGAATTACAGGATTAAGCCGCGAACCATTTGCAGACCTGTTCGGCATGGACGATGCGGAGCTGGCAACGCATGGCGCTGTCCGGATGACCGCGCAAAGCAAGCCGGGAGCGCCCTGCCGTGTCACACTGGAGGACGCGGAGCCGGGCGAAACGCTGATATTGGTCAACCATGTGAGTCACGACGTCGCGAATCCGTATCGAGCCGCACATGCCATCTTTGTGAGAGAAAAGGCAGCAGCGGTCGGCGAATATGTTGACGAGATTCCACCCGTATTCGGGCCGCGTGTGCTTTCGATGCGAGGGTTCGATGATGATGGAATGATGGTCGATGCGCTGATTACGCAACCCGGCGATGCCGAGCAGGGCATAAGGGCGCTATTCGATAATGCCGAGATCGCTTATATACACGCGCACAACGCGATACGCGGCTGCTTTGCCGCCAAGGTTGAGCGGGCGTGATGATAGAGGTGAGAGTGGACAGACAAAAAGCCGTCGATACCGACTGGGCCTTCGACGCCTTCGACCGGCGCGACCGGTCGTTGGACGGGCAATTTGTCGGCGCAGTCAAAACCACCGGGATTTATTGCAAGCCGAGTTGCCCGGCGCGGCGGCCTGTGCGGGAGAACGTGGAATTTTTCTGGATAGCGGCTGAAGCAGTTGCGGCAGGCTATCGGTCGTGCATGCGCTGCAAACCCGACGAGGTCAGCCGCGACCGTGCGGCGGTTGCATCGGCGTTGCGATTGATTGAGAATACAGAGGATGCGCTCTCGCTTGAAGAGTTAGCTGACGCGGTCGGCTATGCACCACATCATTTTCACCGGCTGTTCAAACGCGATACCGGTGTGACGCCAGCGACATATGCCCGTTCGCTTCGGGCGAGACGCGCGGCGACCGCGCTTGACGGTAAAGGCAATGTGACCGACGCCATTTATGAGGCAGGCTATTCCGGTCCCAGCCGTTTTTACGCCAATACCAAAGAACATTTGGGCATGACACCATCTGCGTGGAAAAATGGCGGGGCGGGGGTTACGATCCGTTGGGCGGTGGTGGACACCGTCCTCGGCAAGATGCTGCTCGCTGCGACCGACAAAGGCATTTGCCGCCTGTCATTCGATGAGGACGAAAGCGCTCTGGCACTACGTTTTCCCAATGCGGATATTTTGGCTGGCGGCGCGGCTTTGGAAGAACTGGTCACAGGCGCTATTGCCGCAATCGAGCATCCGGCGCAAATGCCTGACCTGCCGCTCGATGTTGCGGGTACCGCTTTCCAGCAGGCAATATGGAATGAACTTCGGCGAATTCCGGCGGGCGAAACGCGGACCTATGCTGATATCGCCGCTGCGGTTGGCAAACCAAAGGCGGTCCGCGCCGCCGGTTCGGCAAACGGGGCGAACAATGTTGCCGTGCTGATACCCTGCCACCGCGTGGTCCGCACGGATGGAACGCTTGGTGGTTATGCTTACGGGTTGGAGCGGAAAGCGGCGTTGCTCGCCGCCGAACAAAGGATTTGATGATGACTGACAAAATTGATGCTTTTGCCGCACTTCATACGCCGGGCGATCCTCTGATCCTTTTCAATATCTGGGATGCCGGCAGTGCCGTTGCGGTTGCGAAAGCGGGGGCCAAGGCGATTGCCACAGGAAGCTGGGGAGTCGCCGGGGCTTATGGTTTCAAAGACGGAGAGGCGATGCCGCTCGATCTTGCGATCACCAATCTGGAACGGATCGTCGCCAGTACCGAATTGCCGGCGACCGTTGATATGGAAGCCGGATACGGCGCGACCGCAGAACAGGTGCGGCAATCCATCCAGCGTGCAGTAAAAGCAGGGGCGGTTGGCATCAACCTTGAGGATAAAGACCCGGCAACACGTGTCCTCTTTGAAACCGTTGTTGCCAGCGCACGTATTGCGGCGGCAGCGGCGACGGGCATTTTTGTCAACGCAAGGGCTGATCTGTTCATCCTTGCGCCGCCCACCGAGCATGACGCAGCGTTGGTTGATACAGTTGTTGAGCGCGCCAAAGCATATGCCGACGCCGGTGCCCGAGGTCTGTTCGCTCCATTCCTGCAGGATGAGGCTCTGATCGCCCGCCTGTGCGCCGCATCGCCGTTGCCGGTGAACATTTTGATGCGCCCCGGTTGCCCTGACCATAAGCGACTTGCAGGCCTTGGCGTGGCCAGAATAAGCCACGGCCACGGCCCTTGGGCGGCGGCAATGGCTTGGCTTGAACGGGAGGCCGCATTGGCGCTATCAAACTAGGCTATGGCGGCTGACGTTAATTCGATCCTCGAACAACTAGATGTTCCCTGTCTGTTGGTTTCCAATGGACATGTCACGCTGGCCAATCCGGCAGCGCGGTTTTTGTTGGGAAGCCATATTGTCGGCGAAAATATCCGCATTTCGCTTCGTAATCCAGCCGCTGTCGCACTGGTCAGTTCTACAAAAAGTGGCAGGATCAGGCTGGAGGGACTTTCTGGCTCTGGTAGCGTATGGGAAATGGTGTGCCATAGCCTAGACGGCGAAGAACAATTGATCACGCTCAACGACATATCCGTAGGGGTCGGCGTGGCCCGCGCGCATGCCGATTTTGTGGCCAATGCCAGCCATGAACTTCGGACTCCGCTTGCAGCGATCCTCGGCTATGTTGAAACGCTCGGCGATCCAAAGCTCGACTCAGACCCCATAGTGCGGACACGTTTTTTGGAAACGATCCGGCGTGAGGCCCAGCGTATGCAGGCGCTGATCGAAGACTTGATGTCGCTCTCACGAATTCAGGCAGGCAAATATGACCCACCTGATGGATTGATCGACATATTAGCAGTCGCACGCAAAGCGGCGCGTGAATGCGCTAACCCCAGCCGTGTCGCAATCGATACCAGCGTTTCGCAAGCAATAGTTGTCGGAGATAGCGGCCAGATTGAACAAGTGCTGCGCAACCTAGTCGACAATGCTCTCAAATATGGCAAGCCAGAAGGGCCGGTAGTGATCGCGATAGAGACGACCGATACCGGCTGGGTTCGTCTGACTGTCCGCGATGAAGGTGAAGGCATTGCGCCCGAACATTTGCCGCGCCTGACGGAACGATTCTACCGCGCCAATGCAAGTCGCAGCCGAGAAGCGGGTGGCACAGGGTTGGGGCTTTCAATCGTCAAACATATTGTCGAGCGCCACCGTGGGCAATTGGACATTTCAAGCCGGCCAGGATTGGGGACAGTTGTTTCGATCATGTTGCGCCGTGCCGAGAGCTGACTGTCATCAAAATGTCATGCAAGGGTCATATTGGGATTGCGAATTGAACAGATGAAGGCCTTGCCCATGTCCAAGCTTAAAATCATTTCCCTTCTCGCTGCTTCTTCATTTGCACTCTCAGGCTGTGGTGGTCCAGCCAGTTCGGGCGGCGATGGCGCGCGTGATTTTGTGCGTGTGGTTGGATCATCAAGCGTCTATCCGTTCGCTACAGCTGCTGCTGAATCTGCAGTAAAATCCGCTGGCATCAAGTCGCCTGTGATCGAATCGACGGGGACTGGTGCGGGCATGAAATTATTTTGTGCCGGTGTCGGGCCAAGCCATCC
>JANNWX010000043.1:0-3803 GCA_031409315.1 Sphingomonadales bacterium
CCGTCGAAGCACAGTATTGGCGCGTCGGTCATGCGCCACAGTCGCTCTAGCTGATGCTCGGTCAGCGCCGTGCCAAGCGGGGCGACAGCGTCGCCGATTCCAGCCTGCGCCAGCGCTATGACGTCCATATAGCCTTCCACGACGATCACCCGGCCGGTCTTGCGGCTTTGCGGTCCGGCTGAATCGAGATTGTAAAGCGTGCGGCCTTTGTCAAAGAGCGGGGTATCGGGAGAATTAAGATATTTCGGCTCACCCGCGCCAAGGATGCGTCCGCCAAAAGCAATCACTCGCCCGCGCACATCACGGATCGGGATCATCAATCTGCCGCGAAACCGGTCATAGCTTTCTTTGTCCTCGACCTGAATTAGCATCCCGGATTCGATCAGCTTTTCCTCGTCAAATCGGGCAAGCGCCGTTTTCAATTTGCCGCGCGAATCAGGGGCAAAGCCGATACCAAAGGCCTTGATCGTTTCAGGCTTCAATCCGCGGCGCTCAAGATACTGGCGTGCGGCTTCTCCTTCGACCCCGCCCAATTGCAGGACAAACCAGTCGGCAGCCGCTGTCATCACATCATAGAGAGCGTCTCCGCGTTCGGCCTTTTCCGCTGCGCGCGGATCTGGTGCCGGGACATCCATACCGGCCGACGCCGCCAGTTCCTTGACCGCATCCATGAAGGGCATCCCGCGCTGATCGGTCATCCAGCGGATGGCGTCGCCGTGCGCGCCACAGCCGAAGCAATGGTAAAAGCCCTTATCATCGTTGATCGTAAAGCTTGGCGTTTTTTCGTTATGGAACGGGCAGCAGGCCTTAAACTCGCGGCCCGCCTTTGTCACTTTCACGGTTCGCCCGATCAGCGTCGACAATGTTGTGCGAGCGCGCAGTTCGTCAAGGAAGGCGGGAGTTAGAGACATGCCTTAAGAAAGCGCAGCCTTCACCAGCCCGCTAGCCTTGCTCATATCGAGGCTGGATGCATGGCGCTCCTTGAGCGTCGCCATCACCCGGCCCATATCCTTCACGCTTTCTGCGCCGATTTCGGTCTTGATGCCTTCAATGAGCGCGCGGGTTTCATCGTCGGATAGCTGGGCGGGCAGGAACCGTTCGATGACGACCACTTCGGCGGCCTCATTCGCGGCGAGTTCGGCGCGGCCACCCTTTTCAAACATCTCAATCGATTCGCGGCGCTGCTTGACCATTTTCTGCAGTACTTCGACGACAAGCTCGTCATCATCGGCGGGCGATTTGCCGGTACGGGCCTCAATATCGCGGTTCTTGATCGCCGACAGGATCAGGCGCGTCGTATCGCGCGTGCCGGTGTCGCCAGCCTTCATCGCTTCAATTTGCGCGGACTTTATGTCGTCACGAATCATATGTTTTACCCGTCAATTAGTGCAAGGACTCCACTTACTCACAAGTTTCCTGATTTGATAGATTGACCGTGCCGGACCACCCCACTATCGGCTGTCGCTTAACGACATCGTTACAACCCCGTTACGGAGCGACCCCATCATGGCCGAACCCACCTCTACGCGCGCGCCTTCTGGAGCGACTGGCGTATTGGTATTGAGTTCGGGCGAAGTGATCTGGGGCAGGGGCTTTGGTGCAGAAGGCGCGGCGGTCGGCGAAGTCTGCTTCCACACCGCAATGACCGGATATCAGGAAATTATGACCGACCCGAGCTTCGCGGGCCAGATCATCAATTTTACCTTTCCCCATATCGGCAATGTCGGGGCCAACCCGGAGGATATGGAGGCGGCAAACCCTTACGCCTTGGGCGCGATCGTGCGCGAGGATGTGACGGACCCGTCCAATTTCCGTTCCACCGGCGGGTTTGATGCTTGGATGAAGGCCAATGGTCGGATCGGCATTTCAGGCGTTGATACCCGCGCGCTGACGCGGATGATCCGGATGGCGGGCGCCCCAAATGCGGTGATCGCCCATAATGCGACTGGACAGTTTGATGTGGCGGCTCTGCTGACGCAGGCAAAGGCGTGGCCGGGGCTGGAGGGGATGGACCTCGCCAAGGATGTGACCACGTTGCAGACCTATGGCTGGGACCAAGGGCTGTGGAAGCTGGGCAAGGGGTATAGGAAATTTGCCAAAGGCGCGAAAAAGGTCGTCGCCATTGATTATGGCATCAAACAGAATATTCTGCGCAATCTTGTTAACGTGGGATGCGATGTGACGGTGGTCCCCGCCACCGCGAGCTTCGCGGACATTATGGCCCAAAAGCCCGACGGCCTGTTCCTCTCCAACGGCCCCGGCGATCCTGCCGCGACGGGCGTGTATGCCGTGCCCGTGATCCAGCAGTGGCTCGCGACGAAGAAGCCGCTGTTCGGGATATGCCTCGGCCACCAGATGCTCGCGCTGGCCGTGGGGGCGAAGACCGAAAAGATGCACCAGGGCCACCGCGGAGCGAACCATCCGGTCAAACGCCTGTCAGACGGCGCGGTCGAAATTACCAGCATGAACCACGGCTTCGCGGTGGACGCGGAGACTTTGCCGGGGAATGCGCGGGCGACGCATATTTCACTGTTTGATGGGTCAAATTGTGGGTTTGAACTGGTCGATCAGCCTGCCTTCAGCGTGCAATACCACCCAGAGGCCAGCCCGGGGCCGATGGATAGCCATTATCTGTTTGATAAATTTGCGGGGATGATGGGGTGAGTCGGATATTTAAACTGGCGCACGATATTGAGGACAAGCTATTCTTAGCAATGCTTGAGCTTAGCCGGGAAGGTGAGGGGGCGGAGTTTGACCTTCATGCAATTTGCCGCGATCTAGAAATCTCTGCTGGCGATGATGAACTGATGGCTTTTGTTTCTGATAACGACGGGCTTCGCGGTAAATCAGGTTCTACATTGTCATCACTTCGCTTCACCTTGAACGCTGAAGGGCGACGGCATGCTCGCTCCCTCGAGGAGAAGCTTCGGCCGAAGACACTTATAGACAAGCTCAATTCATTTTCGCGAAGTGACTGGATAGCAATTGGTGCATTCCTCGTTTCGCTAATCGCGCTGTTTAAATAATGCTTAGCCATTCTGATAGCTCTGGAATCCGCTCCTTTGGCCCAACCTCGGCCTCCCTCGCCCACTTTTGGGGGAGAGGGAAGAGACGCGGAGCGGCGAGGGGAGAGGTGGCAGAGTGAACGTGAACGAGCGTTGCGGCAAGGGTCGGGGGTGTAATGCTGCCTCGTTCAGTGCGTCAATGGCAATAAATCATCGACGGTCAGCTTCAATGCCCGCGCCAGTTTCTGCAAGGTCGCAACCGAGCCGGTTTTCTTGCCGTTCTCAATTTCGGAAAGCTGGGCAGCGGTCATTTTCACCTGCTCTGCCAGCGCTTTTTGGGTAAGGCCGCGATGCTCACGCCATACCGACACTGGATGCTCGCCACGCCGCAGCCGCTTTGCCATTTCCCACGGCAGGAATTCCGCATTGCCAGATGCTTCGCGCGCCTCAAAGTCCTTGGCGCTCGCAATGTCCTTCGCATCTTCCAGTTCGGCAATCAGCCGATCATATTCGCCGCGCGGCATGACAACCAGTTCGCTGGCACCGTTGGTGGTGATTGTTTGCGTGCTTCCCATCATGCCATTCCTTTAATCATAAACGCCGCCGCGCGGCGCAATTTTGATAATCAGCAGCGTGTCTGCATCTATCCTGAAAATCACCCGCCAATCGCCGACGCGCAACCGCGATTCTTTGGTGCCGACAAGCCGCGTGATATTGTTTTTCAAACTGTCAGGATCGCACGCCAGCTGATCGATTTTGCTTTCAATCAAATCGCCGATATTGGCGGGCAAGCGCATC
>JANNWX010000044.1:0-8435 GCA_031409315.1 Sphingomonadales bacterium
GTAAAAGTGCGCCACGCCGGGTCCGTTTTCCTTGGTCGCCACACCCCCGAAGCGATTGGCGATTATGTTGGCGGGCCCAACCACGTGCTGCCAACCGGTAGGCGCGCACGATTTTCGTCTGGGCTTTCTGTTCTCGATTTCATGAAGCGCACCAGTTTTCTGGCGTGCGATCCGGCATCGATCCGCGCCATCGGACCGGCTGCAATCCGCCTTGCCGATGCTGAAGGCTTGCCTGCCCACGCCGCGTCGGTCAAAGCGCGCCTATCATGAGCAGATCGAAATCCCGTTCCGCCGCGCGGCTTGCCGCTGTGCAGGCACTCTATCAGCAGGAGATGGAGGCGACGCCGATCGCTAAACTGCTGCATGAATTTCACAAGCACCGGCTGGGCGCGACCATTGAAGACGCGACTTATGTTGATGCAGAGGTTGATTTCTTCAATGACGTCGTCAAGGGCGTCGATGCGCGGCGGGATGAAATCGACGCGCTTATCGTCAACAATCTAGCTGATGGCTGGACGCTCGACAGGCTGGACAGACTGGTCAGGCAGATATTACGTGCGGGCGCATATGAATTGCTCGCCCGAAATGACATTCCCGTTGGCAGCATCATCAACGAATATCTCGACGTCGCTGAGGCCTTTTACAACAGCCGCGAGAAAAAATTCGTGAATGGACTGCTCGATGCCATCTCAAAATCTGTGCGGCAATAATATCGCTCAGGCGACAAGCAGAGCCTGTTCAGAAAGCGCCTTGCTGACTTCATAGGCATCAAGCGCCCGTGAAAATTGCCAGCCTTGAAGTTCATCACAACCGGCCACCCGCATCAATTGTGCTTGTGAATCGGATTCAATGCCTTCGGCCAAAACCTTGATCCCAAGCGATTTTGCAACCGCAATACTACCCTGCAAAATGGCAAGCGACGTAGCATTTGTCTCTGACTCATGAACAAGAGCCGGATCCAGCTTTATCTTAGAAAATCCGCCGCGGCGCAGAATATCCAGCGACACATATCCCGAACCAAAATCATCGAGCGATAGCTTTGCACCAAGCGCCCTGACCTCGGCGGACAACTTTTCCGCATGCGCAATATCAGCGAGAAAAAGCGATTCGCGTATCTCTATTTCGATCCGGTCTGCGGGTAGGCCGCTAGCATGGAGCCGCTTCTTGAGCGAACCGGCAAAATCGGTCGCGCGCATTTGCGCACGCGACATGTTGATCGCGATGCGAATATCGGGCCATTGCAGACTGTCTTTGGCGACAATGCGTAAAACCACTTCGCCCAGTTGATCGATCAAGCCTGACCGGTCCGCGATTGGGATGAACACGCCGGGCGGCACTTCCCCCCGGCTTGGGCTGAACCAGCGGATAAGCGCCTCAAGGCCAGTGATCCGTCCATCCACGGCACTGACAACCGGCTGATAAACAACCGAAAACTCATCCTTTTTCAGCGCAACCTGAATATCGCGGGCGATGGCCGCCGCCTCAAATCCTTTGAGGTCGTGTGTATCCTTGAACCAGACGCGCCTCATTTTTCCGGCTTTTTTTGCGGCATACATGGCAACATCGGCGCGGCGCATGACTTCTGCTGGGTCTGTTTCACACAGGTCGGCATCGACCAGCCCGATGCTGACCCCAATGGTCAGGCCGTGGCCACTCACATCAATCGGTCGGGTCAGATGCTCCAGAAGCTTCGCGGCGGCCGCGTCGGCGCGGGCGTGCTTATCCGGGCCCGTCCAAAGGATAGCGAATTCATCGCCACCCAGTCGAGCCGTATAGGCGTCGGCCCCGACAATCTTTTGTATTACGGCGGCACAAGCCTGGATAAGCTTGTCACCGACGCTATGGCCGAAATGGTCGTTGATCGATTTGAACCCGTCCAGATCGAGCATCGCCAGCGTGATTGGTTCATTTGACCGCGCGGCATCGATCAATTTTGCGCGAAGGCCCCGACGATTTGGCAATTTGCTCAACGAATCGATTTTTGCCTGTTGGCCAAGCTTGGTGATTGAGGCAAATCCCTTGAATGTCGCATAACCGGCAAACGCGAGGTGCACAAAGCAGGCCAATAGAAGTAGCGGCAAAATATCCCAGAACGCTTTCGTACCGGAATGAAGCGGCTTCCAACTGACATAGCCCAGTGGCGCACCCGACGCACTTTTAAGCGTCAATGCTGTCGCACTCTTGCCCGTTGCAGACACCGTCAACGCTTCGAGTTCGAGAGACTTGCCGATCCTGGCAAAAGTGGCGTCTGGAAGTGGTTTTACAAACATCAGGCGCGCGGGCCTAGTCAATGGAAATTGCGGGGTAAGCGCCAAAGTTGAGGGGCCGACATTGGCAATGGCAACGACGAAAAGACGACCTCCCTGTCGCGCCAATCCGGCTCGCGCACTGCTGGCCGTTCTCAATTGGCGGGACAATGCCGCCACTTCGCGCTCAAAGTCAGTGCTGGGCGGGCCCGCAATCCGCGCGCCATTACGATAGGAAAGTGATGGTTTCCCGTCACTGCCAAACAGGGTGAAGCGATCAGCATAGCGCGCATCTTCCGTCGATGCAGCCCATGACCGCAGGATGAAACTGTCCTCCAGCCTGTTTGAATAGACTGCCAATGCCGCATCATCCCAAAGGGCATTATCCAATACATATTCAGCAACGCTATCGATTTCGGTCCTGATCGCGGCGGCCACCGCCAATCGGGACCGTGCGGCCTCAATCTGGTTGGTCTGGTTGACCGTTTTAACCACGACATAGCCAACCGTCAGGAAAAACAGGCCAACGATTGGCAAAAGCAGCAGAAACAGCCGCTTGCCATCAAACTCATAGGCGGTATCAAGTTCGCGGATACTCATTCGCCAGCTCTAACGCGCAACCCTTGTATAAATGCTTAAGTGCGGGCTGGATGGACCGCTGTTTTACGCTCGATTGGCCGCTGCCCGGCTTTGGTATCCCAGCATTGCGGATATCTCATTTGCCGCGACTGGATAAGACAGATGCCAGCCCTGCAATTCGTCGCAACCCGCGACGCGCATCAAGTCGGCCTGCGCATCGGTCTCGACACCTTCGGCAACGACTGTCATGTTCAAACCGCGCGCCAAAGTAACGCTGGCTTGCAGCAGTATCCGCGCTGTTTCATCATCGCTGGCGCCAATCACCAGTGATCGGTCGAGTTTCAACTTGTCGAACCTGAACTGTCTTAGAATACCAATTGATGCATAGCCGGTTCCGAAATCATCGAGCGCTATCTTTATGCCCAGTGCGCGCAGCCCGATTAGCACTTTGCCCACGGCACGCGGATCAACAATGAGCGCCGTTTCGGTAATTTCAAGTTCCAGCATTTCTGATGGAAACCCGGTTTCTGCAAGAATTTCGGCTACGCGCGCCGGAAATTCTGGGTTTCTCAATTGTGCCGCAGATATGTTGACCGACAATTTTATTCCGGGCCACAGCAAAGCGTCCGCGCAGGCACGGCGCAATACCAAGCATCCAATTCGGTCGATCAGCCCTGTTTCTTCGGCAATTGGAACGAAAACATCGGGTCCAAGCGGGCCTGTCGTCGGGCTGGTCCAGCGCACCAGCGCCTCGACGGCAACCGGCAGCTTCCCCTTGGCATTGTAAATGGGTTGGTAGACGGTTTCAAAATCTTCATTTTCGAGCGAAGTGCGCAGTTCAAGTTCGATCCGGTGCGAATCAGCCTGAGCCGCGCCTAGTTCGGCGTCAAACCACACAATCCGCATTTTCCCGGCCCGTTTGGCGGCATACATGGCAATATCTGCGCGGCGCATCAGTTCTTGTGCGTCCATGATTTCATCCAGCGTCGCCGCCAAACCGATACTGGCGCCAATTGTTACAGTGCGCTCGCCGATTTTGAATGGTTGATCGAGGCGCCATAAAAACTGGCTGGCAATGGCTTCCAAACGATTGGCTGAATCAGGACCGTACAACAAGATCGCAAATTCATCGCCGCCAAGCCGGGCAACACTGGCCGATTGGCCGGCAATTGTGTTTAACAGCACGGCGCATTCTTTGATCAATTGATCGCCTACTTCATGGCCATAATTGTCATTGATCGTTTTGAAGCCGTCAAGATCAAGCAAAGCAAGCGAAAGCTGCTCCCGGCGCGAAAGCCACAATTTGGCGCGTGTGTGCATGGCACGCCGGTTCGGCAACTGGCTCAGGCTGTCGATCATCGCTTGCCGCTCAAGTTCAGCATGGACCGTTTGTCGGCCGCGGATCAGGAAGCCTGAGATGACGATGCACAACAACAGCCCGGCCGCCAGTAACGGGACCGCCTTCCACAAAGATTCCACCCCTGGGTTGTTTGGAATCCACGAAATATGGCCGAGCAGACGACCAGCTGGATCCCGCATTTCGATCCGCTCGTTGCCCGGCCGACCCGAGCCAAGCCGGAGATTCTTGATTTGCAACCCTTTGCCAATTTCGGCAAGCAGCGGGTTTGAAAGGCGGCGCGCAAGCACCAACCGCACCTGCCCTTTGCCGCTTGGGCGGTTCTTCATATCCGCGCTTGAGGCCATGACATTGGCGATGCCGACGATCCACAGCCCTTCGTTGGTCTTGGCCAGCCCCGCCGCCCCATTGCGATTACTGGCAAGATCAGTTGCCATATCATCGACCGCGGGCGCGAAGTCCCCGAGATAGTTGACGCCGGTCGGCTGCCCCTTTTCATAGGCGAACAGGATATTGCGGCCTTCATCGAACGCAAATACAAGGTCATAAATGATGCCCTGTTCGGTGCCAGCGCCCCAGGCTTGGCGCGTAAATACGCGATCAACCGGCCGAACGGCAAGTTTTGCAGCCGCGTCATCGGAATAGCCATTGTCATAGGCAAGCGCCGCTATCTGGCCGATCTGGCTTTGGATAGCGGCATCAATGGATACGTGCATCCGCTGTCGATCAAGGCGGTCTGCGGCCCGCGCGGTCCACCAGACACTGACAACGGCAAGCAGGCAAAACAACATGACAAGGCTGACCAGCGGCACAATCGGTGCAATCAGTCTTCCAGATAGGCCTTTGATTTGCCAGTGCATCCCGGTCTATTAGGACGCTATCGTTGCCTTTCCCTTAACCCTTTGCCCACAGCTTGCGCTGCGGTGCGCACACCTCCTACAAACTGATCCACTTCGGACAGAAAATCAGTCTAACCTGTTCAAAAAATCCCGGACGATTGGCCCGATATCAGGGCGGTCGAGCGCCAAGGCGATATTGGCCATGATGAAACCGGCTTTATCGCCGCAATCGAACCGTCTGCCGCCAAAGGTAAAGGCATGAAATGGCTGTTTGCCGATCATCTGGGCCATCGCATCGGTCAGCTGGATTTCATTGCCAGCGCCGCGCCCTTGTGTTTCAAGGACATGCATCACCTCTGGCTGGAGGATGTAGCGGCCCGGGATCATCAGGTTTGAGGGCGCGGTGCCTTGTGGCGGCTTTTCAATCAGGCCTTTAACCTCAACCAGCGCGCCGACGACACTGCCGGGATCAATGACACCATATTTATGGGTTTCGCTGGCCGGAACTTCATAACCGCAAACTATGTTCCCACCCACAGCTTCATAAGCCTCGACCATCTGTTTCATGCAACCCGGCGTTCCAACCATCAATTCATCGGGCAGAAAAACCGCAAATGGTTCATCGCCGATCAAATGGCGTGCGCACCAGATGGCATGGCCAAGACCGATGGGATCCTGCTGGCGGACATAAATCACCTCGCCCGGCGCAAAGCGAGTAGCGGCGATGGCGTCGAGCGACTTGTCCCGCGCCGCCATTGTCGATTCAAGTTCATATGAAATGTCAAAATGGTCTTCGATGGCCGATTTGCCGCGCCCGGTGACGAAGATCATCTGCTCGATCCCCGCTTCGCGCGCTTCATCAACGGCATATTGGATCAAGGGCCGGTCAACAACGGGCAGCATTTCCTTGGGCATCGCCTTGGTCGCGGGCAGAAAGCGCGTGCCAAGCCCGCCTACCGGAAAAACTGCCTTGCGCACTCGTTTCATTCACGTTCCCCGAACCTGTTTCTACCACCATATCAGCGCGTTCTTTGGCAGGCCAGCCTTGAACAAATGTCTCATTCCCAAATCACGTGATTTTCACGGATCGCGCTTGACCAGCCGGAACCCCACATGGTCGGCGCCAAGCCCATATTCCTGAAATTGCCGGGCGGCCGGGCGATACCGAGCGCAATAATTGGATGCGCAAAGATAGGACCCACCCTTGATAACGGCAAAGCCGCCGCCCGGACCCGCTTTATCCGTGGTCAATTCCCACACGTTGCCGATCATATCGTAAAGCCCAAAGCCATTGGGTTTGAAGCACCCGACTGGGGCCCGGCTGGTATAGCCATCAACACCCAAGTCCTTGGCCGGGAATGCCCCTTGATAATGATTGGCAATAGGCCTTCCGTCTTCATCGACCGGCTCTGGCGCGGCGGGCAATCCTCCGCGCGCAGCAAACTCCCATTCGGACTCACTTGGCAAAGACAGACCTTTCCAGTCTGCATAGGCCTGCGCGTCTTCCGGCGCGACCTGCACGACCGGATCACGATCTTTGCCCACAATCGAGCTTCCCGGCCCTTCTGGATGTCGCCAATTTGCCCCGACAACCCAACGCCACCAAGCCGGGGTTTCCGGCGTTGGGGCCGCAAACACGGCTGATCCCGGCAACAACATTTCAGGCGGAGCGCCGGGCAGCTTTGGTGGATCCAACTCGGCTTTCGTCCTATATCCGGTCGCCCGGACGAACGCTGAAAATTCGGCGTTGGTTACCTCATGGCTTGATATCTTAAACGGCCTGACACGTACTGTGCGCGGAGGCCCTTCCTCGGAATAGCGCGGCGTTTCCCCCTGAACGAAGTCACCTCCAGCAATCGGCACCATCTGCGCGGGTCCAGAAGAGCATACCTTGACAACAGCATTTTCGCCATCATCCGAACAAGCTGTGACACCAAAAAATATGACCAGAAGTAGCAGCAGTCGGGATCGCATCACCAGACAAAAATCCGATTATCAACCGCCAATCATTGGCTTGTCAGCGTCCCCGATGATGGCGAATCCCGACCAATAATAGGGGTGTGATGTTTCAGGATTGTCCATCAATTTGACTTGCGACTGGCGCATCGATTCCCCCACGCTGATGTTTGCGGCATTTGAAAACAAGCCGGACATCAATTTCTTGGTCGCGTCAAAATCGTCGGGAACCGGCCAGTGGCTGGCAATTACCGCCCGGGCACCCGCACCAACAAAGGCCCGCACCAATCCGTCCAGAGCAAAGTTACCACCCGTTGAAATGCCGGCCTCGCGGGTTGCCGCTGCTGTTGCGGCACCGGCAGTATCACAGGCCGACAGGATGATCATGTCTGCATCAAGCCGCAGATCGAAAATCTCCTTGAAGCTTAGCAAACCGTCAGACTCAGCGCCGCCAAAGGATGTCAGCAAGGCTGGTCTTGCAGGACAATCACTGCGCGGCGCAGAAACCAGTCCGTGGGTTGCGAAATGGATGACGCGGTAATCGGCAAGGTCACCCCGTGCCCGCAGCCCGTCATCCGAAAAGGCCTGGCCCGTCAAAACCTGATTGCCCGCTCCGCCCAACGTCGTGGATGCCAAGCGAAGTTCGTCGGCTGAAATCGGGATGCCCCACTGGGCCATCGGCCAATCGCACGATCCGCGCACCGC
Organism: Sphingomonadales bacterium; assembly: GCA_031409315.1. Taxonomy (GTDB): domain Bacteria; phylum Pseudomonadota; class Alphaproteobacteria; order Sphingomonadales; family Sphingomonadaceae; genus Aquisediminimonas. Next base: position 7,683 of record JANNWX010000044.1, read on the forward strand.
GCCGGACGTCAGGTTGATTGTTGGTGCAGGCGCGGAATTTTCACCCAATCCAAGATAGCGGCGCTTGGCCTTTGACGGCGCGATTGCCCGGATATCGAGAAAGGCCTGCGGCGAAACGGCGGTTGTCACCATCCGCGACCGGCCAAGCCATGCCACGCCGGTCATATCAAATTCATCGGCATCTGGCTTTGCGATCCGTGCCAGATAGGCGTCAACCCCGGCTTGTTCCCTGACCAGCAGGTTAACCGGCAATTGCATCAATGGCCCGTCGGGTTCGAAAATGAGATGGCGGACATCGCCCATTTGCCCATCAACCGGCCCAAACAAAGCCGAATAGAGTTTACGCGCGGTGACCACATCGAACGCGAACGTCACGCGCTGGCCATTTTCAACGGTTGAGATGCTTTCACGGATTTTACCCGTCATCTCCGCCAGATCGCTGGCCTTTGCATCAAGGCGGAATATCTGCGCCTTATCCGCCGAAACGAGCAGCCCGTATCCCGTTTCACCAACCAGCGCCAATTTGTAATATGCTTCACCCGGCTTCAGCTTTTTCTGAAGATCATCAAGCGGCAAGACAGGGCTGGTCAACGTGCGGAAGCGCGGAAATTCAGCCAGTCTGGCAAGCAGAGCGGTCTGGTTCTGGCTGAGCGTTGCCAACCGTTTCTGGGTGTCGGAAAGCTGCGTGTTGGCGATCGCATCCCGGTCTGCCATCGCCTGAAGTCGGGCGACTTCCCCCTGTGTCTGGACGAT
>JANNWX010000045.1:0-15677 GCA_031409315.1 Sphingomonadales bacterium
GAGCAAGATCGACAAAATAATCTGCCCGAAGCAGCCGCCCTGCCTCAAATGCCGCACCAACATCCCCGACTTCGGCAATCGCCACACTGTCTGTATCAAGCACGCTTTCCAAATTCGCGCGCAACATTTGGCTGTCCGGAAAAGGACCATTCGTCTCGAATTGTGGCTTGATAGCATCAAGGGCCTGATTGGCAGACCACCATGTCCTGGCAACAACCGCAACCCAGTTTTCCTGCGTCACCAATTTCAACACGTCGCGCCCTGTATTCAGCCCGGTCTGGTCGACTTTTTTCAATTTTGTATCGCCGAGCGGGCCCATCCGGATTGCGGCATAAACCATGCTTGGCAAGCGGATATCGGCTGCAAAATTGGCTGATCCATCGACTTTTGAAGGCAGATCAAGGCGTGGCACGCTGGACCCCGACAGCCGGTTTTCCTGGCCAGTGCGGGGCGGCAAATCACTTGGCACGTCATAGGTCGTGGCCTCGACAACCAAGTCTCCAAAGCGCAGTTTTTCATCACCAAGTATGACAAAACCGTTTTGAGTATCGCAGGCGCGCCAGTCGACATCCCACCGGTCGGCCGCCGCCTGACACAATAAAGCCCGCGCCGCTGCCCCGGCCTCGCGCAGATGGCGTTCATAGGCGGACAATGTGCTCGTTTCATCAGTCAGCTGAAATTCGATGTCAGCAGTCCGCATGGATGCCACCCAGCGCGCGGCATCGCCAAACAACCGGGTCGATAGCCCTTCGGACCATTCTGCATGCGCTGATTGATTGGCATAAAGCGGATTGAGTGGTGCTGGTTCAACCGCAATTGTCCGCCAGTCAGCCCCCAATTCATCCGCCAACACTTGCGGGATCAGGGTATAGGCCCCCTGCCCCGTTTCGATTTGCGGCACCACGACCGTCACATGCCCGTCCTCACCAATCTTGACATATCCGTTGAACACATGTTCGCCGGCAGCCGCCGTCAGGTTGGGCGCAAATGTGCGGGGCCACAGTCCAGACGCGATCAGCAGCCCAGCCCCTACCCCGCCACCGATCAGCAAGCGGCGACGCGTTATCAGGGTATGATTTTCACCTAGATCAAGGATGGCCATGACCGCCCTGATAGTAGAGCCGAACCGCGAGCGCCAGCGTCAACCCTGGTGCACCCAAAGCTCTCTGAAATGATTGCGCAAGGCGACTTTGTCTATTTTTTCGGTCCCAAGGCGCGGCAATTCTGAATCGGCAATCCATATTTTCTGCGGCACCTTAAACCCCGCTAGCCGCTCTTTTAGAAATGCTGACAAGTCGTCGGCACTCACAGCCTGCCCATCATGAAAATGGACCACCGCACCGGGAACTTCGCCCAACCGTTCATCCGCAAGGCCAAACACACAGGCTTCGGCAATCGCTGGATGTTCATAAATGCCTGCCTCGACTTCTTGGCAACTTATATTCTCGCCGCCGCGAATGATGATGTCCTTCTTGCGGTCGACAATGAACAGATAATCGTCGGCATCAAGATAACCAATATCGCCGCTGCGGAAATAACCGTCGGACGTCATGCATTCGGCAGACGCATCCGGGCGGTTCCAATAGCCGCTGAACAGGGCGACCGAACGGATGCAGACTTCACCTCGTTCACCCTGCGCGACCGGATTGCCATCATCATCGAGAATGGCGAGATCAACCAAGGGTTTCGACGCAAGCCCGGTGCTGTTCGGTTTTTCCATATAATTGGTCGAAAAATTGCCGCACCCGATGGCGTTGGTTTCGGTCAGGCCGTAGCCAAGGGCGGGCGGCGCATGGGGCATTTCATCCGCGAGCCGTTTGACATGTTCTGGGGGTCGCGGTGCCCCGCCTGCGGACAAACCCTGCAACGTGGATAGATCATATTCATGCCGGTCTGGATGCGTCAGAATTTCAAAACTCATCAACGGGACGCCCGTGAAATTGGTAATTTTCTCGGCCTGGATAATCTCCATCGCCTGCACAGCATTCCATTTCGGCATCATCACAATTTTGCGTCCAATCGCAAAACTGACCAGCATCACCGGCACTGCGCCTGTCACATGGAACAGTGGCACTGTCAAAAGGGCCGCATGCTGGGGCGCATTCGGCTTGATCGTGCCATCTTCGGTTGCCAGTTGCAGGCTCATCATCGCCTGAACAATATAATTGAATGTCGCCTGCACCACGGCCCGGTGGGTTGAATAAGCGCCTTTCGATTGACCGGTCGATCCAGAGGTAAATAGAATTGTTGCAAGGTCATCGCCCGTTAGCTCGGGGAGAAACGTGTCAGCATTACCGCCCATAGCGCGAACAGGGGCAAGTGCTTCCGATATAGGTGACGCAATATCGAGGGTGACTATTTTCGCATCGCCCGCATATCCGGCCTCTTCCAGTCGTTTTGCACGCGGGGCATCAACAAAGACGATACTTGCCTCAACATCATCCATACCAGCAATCAATTCGCCACCTTGCCACCAGCCATTGATCAGGGTGGCGCACCCCCCCGCCATCAAAATGCCCATGTAAAGAATGATCCAGCTCGGCGCGTTGCGCATGGCAATGCCGATGCGATCCCCCTTTTTGATGCCATAGCCATCAACCAAGGACCGGGCGACAGCACCCGCCGCCGCATAGGTTTGCGTGAATGTCAGCCGTTCTGCGCCGTCAACAATGAACACAGCATCACCGTGCGCAGCACAGAAATGAGCAAAATAATGCGCAAGCGAAGGTGGGGCCGCAGCCACAATTGGCAAATCGACACCATATTGCCGAAACGTCGCCAAAGCAGCAGGCCCGCCAACACCTGTCAGCGCTTCGGTTGCGGATCTTATACGTAAATCCAATGCTGATGGCATTGCGAATCTCTCCCCTTGGTCTTCTTGTTTGTTCCCCTTATGAAGGCCAAAATCGCAGGGGAAAAGAGCAGATGCTTGCAAGCCTAGTTGACGTTACGTCAGCCATCCATTGGACCGATCTCGGGCTATCGCCAATTGCCCTTGATCTCGGCTTCTTCAAGATCAGATGGTATAGCCTTTCATATATTTCTGCCATTGTCCTTGGCTGGTGGTGCCTGGTAAAATTGATCAAGATGCCTGGCAGCCCGCTGGCGCAACGCCATGCAGATGACCTGATTTTCTATGCGACGCTTGGGATCATTCTAGGCGGTAGACTTGGCTATTGCCTGTTCTACCAACCCTCGATTTTCCTAACACCCGCCGATATTTTCAAGGTGTGGGAAGGCGGAATGTCTTTCCACGGCGGCGTGCTTGGGGTTGTCATCGCTTTGTTCTGGATGGTCAGAAAAGAAAAACTGCAATGGCTGCGCGTCCATGATTATATTGCGTGCTGCGTTCCGGCGGGTATGTTTTTCGGCCGGTTGGCCAATTTCGTGAACGGCGAATTGTGGGGCCGCGAAACGGATTTGCCTTGGGGTATGGTTTTCCCCGGCGCAGGCGATGTCGTGCGTCATCCAAGCCAGCTTTACGAAGCCGGACTTGAGGGCCTATTGCTTGGCATCATCTTGTGGACAATGTTCTTCAAAACCGATGCGCGGTATCAACCTGGAAAATTGGTGGGGACGTTTGCATTCTTCATGGGCCTGTTCCGGTTCCTCGTCGAAACCGTTCGTGAACCGGACGCAGGCGTTATCGGCGTGTTTGGCATGACAATGGGCCAGACATTGTGCATCCCGCTCATCCTCGTCGGGGCATATTTTATGGCAACCGCCAAGGGACGTCGTATAAGGGTTGAGCCGGTTGCCGGAACGAACAGCATCGCCTGAACCTTTTCTTGCCGAGCGATTGGCGCGCGCAATTACACTGGGCGGGCCGATTTCGGTTGCGCAGTATATGGCGGCGGCGGGTGCACATTATTATGCGACCCGCGATCCGTTGGGTGCGGCAGGGGATTTTACAACGGCACCTGAAATCAGCCAGATGTTCGGTGAGCTTATCGGGCTATGGTTTAGCGATCTGTGGAACCGGGCGGGCCGACCCATTGTCCATTATGTCGAACTCGGGCCAGGCCGCGGAACTCTGGCCGCCGATGCATTGCGGGCAATGGCCAAATCTGGCCTGTCCCCGCAGGTCCATTTTGTCGAAACCAGTCCGGCTTTGCGGGCCGCCCAAAAGGCGCATGTGCCGGAAGCCATTTGGCATGATGATGTGACCAGCCTTCCCACTGACGCGCCGCTTCTCATTATCGCCAATGAATTTTTTGACGCGCTGCCCATCCACCAGTTGGTAAAACGTGGCAATGATTGGCACGAACGGCTTGTTGCCTGTCAGGATCTTATTTTCCTGCCAGTCGCTGGAAAACATGTGCCCGATGCGGTTGTTCCCGACGCGTTGCACCTTGCGCCATCTGGAAGCATTATTGAATCGTCGCCCGCTAGCGTCGCAATCCTTCGCGCCTTTGCACAGAGACTTGCACGACAAGGTGGAGCGGCGCTCATCATCGATTACGGATACGAAGGCCCAGCCCTTGGCGAAACATTGCAAGCCGTGCGCAGGCATCAGTTTGCCAATCCATTCGATGATCCCGGGGCCAATGATCTTACCGCCCATGTCGATTTTGCAACACTCTGCGCGATGGCCAAATTGTCAGACGCGGTCGTGCACGGGCCGGTCGGCCAAGGGGATTTTCTGGAGGCGCTGGGCATAAGCGAAAGGGCAAGCGCATTGGCATCTGCAAGACCTGACCACGCCGACGATATTGATGCCGCTCGGCATCGGCTGGTCTCGCCCGCAGAAATGGGGACTTTGTTCAAGGCCGTGGCTCTCACCAGCCCAACATGGCCCATTCCCGTCGGATTCTCGTCGGCGCGGGGATGACGCTATGGGACAGTGATGAACACATCTGTCGAAATCATCAAAGCGCCTGTTCTTGGGAAAATCCCGCACGGTTTTCTCGGTCGGCGCGGCGGCATATCAACAGGATTGCACGCCGGCCTCAACGTCGGGCTTGGCTCGGATGACGACCGGGATAGCGTTATTGAAAACAGGGTGCGGGCGGCCCTCGCGGTGCAACCCAGCGCGGTTTTGGTCACGCTCCATCAAGTTCATTCCGCCGATGTGATTGTGGTAACCGGCCCCTATCAAGATGCAGACCGTCCGCACGCCGATGCCATGGTCACCAACCGTCCCGGACTGCTGCTCGGGATACTAACAGCCGATTGTGCGCCCGTTCTGTTTGCTGATCCTGAAGCCCGGATCATCGGTGCTGCCCATGCCGGGTGGAAGGGCGCAATCGGCGGCGTGACCGACGCGACTATCACCGCAATGGAAAAGCTTGGTGCAGACCGCGCCCGCATTGTGGCCGCTGTCGGCCCTTGCATCGCCCGGTCATCCTACGAAGTTGACGAAGCATTTGCACTGCGCTTTGAAGATAATGACCCGACAAACGAACGCTTCTTCGCCTCAGGTCGCGCAGGCCATCACCAATTTGATCTCGAAGGCTATGTCGTCGCGCGACTGGCCAGTGCCGGTATTATCAGAATAGAGGCCCTCGGCCTCGACACATATGCTGATCCTAGCCGGTTCTTCAGCTTCCGTCGCGCAACCCATCTTGGCGAACCCGATTACGGGCGGCAGATTTCATTGATCGGAATGGGTTAGGGCAGACTGAATCACAACCGACCCGACCGCACAGCAGCATAAATCAGCCGCCTGACGCCCCATATATGGAACGGAACGATGAAGAACAGGTAGATTTTCCCAAACAGATTATGCACCGAACAGATGGTGGAAACGACCACTCTTGGTTTGTCCTGTTCGCAGACACGCAATACCGAAAGCCTGAAATCGAGATGTCCATTGTCGCGTCCGGCAATAAGTTCTGTTTGTGTGAGGGCAAAAATTGGCCAAGGACCAATTTTGTCGCCCACATCGTAACCACTCTTCATCTCGGTGTTCATAATTTCAGATATCGTCGCCACTTCAAGCCCGAACACGGCGGCAATCCGGTTGCGAGCGATCAAAATCACCTTCAGCCAAATGCTATGATGCCCAAATAGGGCAAAGAATATCTCAGGGATTGTCGCATTTTCCCGGCGCAGGGGCGCGCAATAGGAATCCTTGAAATAGGCAGATGCAACGACGTCGGGATCCAATAAGCTGGTTGCAGGAACGTCGCACGCCACAACTGTCATCATTGCGCTCCCATGCAGCGATTTTAGCATGCTTTCCTCATAAGTCACTGACCCGCGCATGCACCATTTCCCTTTCGCCTGTATTCATACTAATATGTCGCCAACGTGAAATTTTATGAAAGCGCCGCCGCTATGACCGACACCCCCGCCACACCGCAACGCCGCCCCAAATCCGGGGTATTGGAAATCGGTGGACGCCGCCTGAAACCGTCCACATTGATGATGGGCCACGGGTATGATCCGATGCTGTCGGAAGGATCATTAAAACCGCCGATCTTCCTCACATCGACCTTCGTATTTGAAAATGCCGCCGCTGGAAAACGTCATTTTGAAGGCGTGACCGGCAAGCGCCCCGGCGGCGCAGATGGCCTCGTCTATTCGCGCTTCAATGGGCCCAATCAGGAAATCCTAGAGGACCGGCTTGGGCTTTGGGAAGATGCCGAAGACGCGCTGACCTTTTCCAGCGGCATGTCAGCCATTGCCACGGTTCTGCTGGCGTTTGTAAAGCCGGGTGACGTCATCGTCCATTCCGCACCCCTCTATGCGGCAACCGAAACACTCATCGGTCGGGTGCTCGGCAAATTCGGGATCACCTGGCTTGATTTTCCCGCTGGCGCGACGCCCGAGGAAATCAACGCGGTTGTCGAAAAAGCCAAGACGCAGGGCCGGGTGGCGATGATCTACCTCGAAAGCCCGGCAAACCCGACCAATGTTCTGGTCGATGTAGAGGCGGTGTCCGCCGTCCGCGACGCGCAATTTGGCACCGGTGAAGACCGTCCACCGATCGTCATCGATAATACGTTTTTGGGGCCGCTGTGGCACAAGCCGTTGGTGCAGGGCGCGGATATCGTGGTCTATTCACTGACCAAATATGCAGGCGGCCATAGCGATCTTGTCGCTGGTGGCGCGCTGGGCAGCAAGGCGCACATCACGATGATACGCGCTATGCGCAACACAATTGGCACCATCCTTGACCCCAATAGCGCGTGGATGCTGCTTCGCAGTCTGGAAACGCTTGAATTGCGGATGAGCCGCGCAGGCGAAAATGCGGCGAAAATCTGCGCTTGGTTTAAGGATCAACCCAAGGTTGAAAAAGTCGTCTATCTCGGCTTCCCGGAAACCCCACGTCAGGCCGATATTTACGCTCGGCATTGCACGGGTGCCGGTTCAACCTTCTCGCTCTATTTGAAAGGCGGCGAACGCGAATCCTTTGCATTCCTTGACGCGCTCAAAATCGCCAAGCTGGCGGTCAGCTTAGGCGGCACCGAAACGCTTGCAAGCTGCCCGGCCGCGATGACCCATTTGTCGGTTCCTGACGACCGCAAGGCGGCCTTAGGCATCACCGACAATATGGTGCGTATTTCGATTGGCGTTGAGGATGCCGATGATCTGATTGCAGATTTTGAACAGGCATTGGCGGCGATTTGACTGGTGATAACGCGGGTTTAACGCCAGTCAAAAATTGACCATCCCCTAGCTTTGGCAAGGCGTCGTAATGGTGAATGAGCGTTTGTCGCAAAGGCTTCGTCCGCCCATTCAAGGCAAGGTGCATCTGAGACATGATCCGAATAAAAACGGATATGCGCGCCCGTGCGCGGGATAGATTGTGCAGCCATCCATTCTTCGACCATATGGAGTTTGGCAAACCCGTAGCAATTTTCGCCGTTAATTGTCGGCGACACCTTGCCTTGGACTTCCGTGGCCTTGGTTGCAATAACGTCAGCGACGCGGAGCAGATTTGCAATTTCGACGACGTAAAACGCATATGATGCCGACGCGAAGACGATCCGCCGCCCTTCGGCACGGTCCGATTCTATCCGCGCAAGTGCCCCTGGCAAGCAATTCTGCCGCAGCGTTGATTCTGCGAATTGTCGGGAAAGCGCTTGCAACTGGCTGTGCCCAACCAAACGTCCCAATACGAGGCCAAGGTTGATCTCCTTTAGACGCGCACGACCGATCAGGCCCACGAGATAGGCTAGACTGGTTAGCAGAACCTCAGGGAACGCCAAAAACCGCCAAATCCGGTGGCGTCCGGCATGAATGAGAAACGGACCAAATGTTGCCGTGCGGGTGATGGTCTTATCCAAATCAAAAATCGAAATCATCTGCATCATTTTGCCATAATCCCATTGCAGCTTGCCGGTAAGCCATGAATGCACCACTAATACCTATGATGATGAACAAGGCCGATTTTGTTCTGGATGAAAGCAGCGGCACTCCGGTGTTGCGGATGGCTGGTCGCCTGACGCTGGCGCGGATTGAAGATTTGCCGGCTCGGCTCGATCTGCTTGACCCGCCCCCGGCGCAGATAGATCTTTCGGGCATCGAGCGCATTGATACGGTCGGGGCTTGGCTGGTGCACCGTCTGGTGGTCAATCACGGCGCGACCGTGGTCGGGGCAAGCGAACAAGCAACACGGCTGCTCGCGCTTGTCAAAGCTTCTGACAAAAGAGTTAGAATGCGGCCCGAGCCAACCCACCCGGTTTTGCGCGTGCTTGACGAAATGGGGGACGCAACCGTTATCGCTGGCCAGACATTGCTTGGCCTGTTGTCGTTCATGGGGGCGATACTAGTCGCATCGTGGGATGTGATCCGCCATCCGTCGCGGTTCCGCATGAACGCAATCATTCAACGGTTTGAACTGGTCGGGGTGAAGGCGCTTGGCATCATCGGCCTGATGAGTTTCCTGATTGGCATCGTGATCGCCCAACAAGGTGCGGTCCAGCTTTCGCAATTTGGTGCCGAAGCATTGACTGTCAATCTGATTGGCCGGATCACGACCCGCGAATTGGGAGTGCTGATGACGGCAATCATGGTTGCCGGACGTTCTGGTTCGGCCTTTGCGGCCCAAATCGGGACCATGAAGCTCACCGAAGAAATTGATGCGATGCGCACCATTGGCGTATCCCCCATCGAAGCCCTTGTTTTGCCCCGGATGATTGCCGCCACGATCATGATGCCGCTGCTCGGGTTTTTCGCCACGGTCACGTCTATCATTGGCGGCGGGCTGTTTTGTTGGGTGTCGCTGGAAATTCCGCCCGAAAGCTATATCCAGATGATGCAGAATGTCATTCCGATTACCGATCTGTGGGTTGGATTGGTAAAGGCGCCTGTTTTTGGTGCGATCATCGCGCTGACTGGCTGTTTCCAAGGCCTGCAGGTCAAAGGTAGCGCCGAAGAAGTTGGCCTGCGCACAACCGCAGCGGTGGTTCAGGCAATTTTCCTCGTCATCGTCCTCGACGCCATTTTCGCGGTCTTCTTTACCTCGATCGGTTGGAATTGATGGACCTTGGTGATCCCATTGCCATCCGGGTCACCGGCATCTGCAACCGGTTTGACGACCAGATTGTCCACGACGGCGTTGATCTTGAGGTCCGCACCGGCGAAATTCTGGGCGTGGTCGGCGGGTCTGGAACCGGCAAATCGGTTTTGATGCGGTCGATCATCGGGTTGAAGCGCCCGGATGCTGGAACGGTTGAGATTTTCGGCGAATCGATGATCGATCTTGACGAGGAACAGTCGCTTGACATCCGGCGGCGCTGGGGGGTGCTATTTCAGGGTGGGGCTTTGTTTTCGACACTGACAGTTGCTGAAAATGTGCAGGTGCCACTGCGCGAATTTTATCCCAATCTCGATCAGCAATTGCTCGATGAAATTGCGTCCTACAAGGTGGTCATGGCCGGACTTGGGCCGGAAACGGGGCCGAAATACCCATCGGAATTATCCGGCGGGATGCGAAAACGGGCCGGGCTTGCCCGCGCACTCGCCCTTGATCCTGCTTTATTGTTTCTGGATGAACCGACCGCCGGGCTTGACCCCATCGGGGCGGCGGCATTTGACGAACTGACCCGCAATCTTTCCCGCACGTTGGGATTGACCGTATTTCTGATCACCCATGATCTTGATACGCTTTATGCCATTTGTGATCGGGTTGCCGTTCTGGCCGACAACAAAGTGATTGCAGTCGGCACAATTCCGGAGCTTTTGGCGCTCGACCATCCCTGGATTCAGGAATATTTCAACGGCCCGCGTGGTCGCGCTGTGACCGGCGCTGTTGCACGCATAGGGCAAAAGAGGGCATGACAGGCTGATGGAAACAAGATCGAACCATATTCTTGTTGGCGGCGTGGTGCTGGCCTTGCTTGTCGGGCTGCTGATCTTCACCGTCTGGATTGCTGGATTTGGCACTGGCGCAACCAAGCAATTTGATATCTTCTTCCAGCAGTCGGTAGAGGGCCTGTCCGAGGGCGGGTCCGTCACCTATGCCGGTGTCCCGTCAGGCGAGGTCCGCGAGATTGAACTGTGGAAAGACAATCCGGGCTTTGTGCGCGTGCGGATCCGTATCAAGGCCGACACACCAATACTGCAAGGCACCACAGCCAGTCTGCAGGGCAGTTTCACCGGACCCTCAACAATCCTGTTAGACGGTGCAGTTAAAGGCAATCCTGCGATTTCAGATATCGGGCCGGGCGGCGTGCCTGTCATTCCAACCAAACGGGCCGGGCTTGGCGCGCTCCTCAACAATGCCCCGCAACTGCTTGAGCGCCTGTCGACACTCACCGAACGGCTGACTGAATTGCTGAACGACCAAAACCAGAAAAGTTTTGCCGGGATACTGGCAAATACCGACCGGTTGACGGCGACGCTCGCGCGCAATGGGCCCCAGATCGAGGCGACTCTGGCTGAAACCCGCGCAACCATCGCGCAGGCCGGGCTTGCCGCAGAACAGATTACCCTGCTCGTCGGCAGCACCAACACTTTGCTCAATGAAAATGGCAAACCAATGCTGATCGATCTGCGCAAGACCGCTGCCCAGGCACAAAAAAGCATGGCTAATCTCGACGCTGTGCTTGAAGAGGCCCGTCCCGGATTGAAAGCGCTGTCGACCCAAACAATTCCAGAGGTTGGGCAATTGGTCCGCGATCTGCGAGTCATGTCTGAATCTCTTGGGTCAGTTGCGAACAAGATTGACCAACAGGGGGCCGGGGCGCTGCTTGGCGGCACAACCCTGCCCGATTACAAACCTGGAAAGGGTGGAAAATGACAAAAGTGTATCTCGCACTCGCTACGTCGATCGTACTGACGGGGTGCAGCCTTGGCCTTACCGGCAAGGCACCACCCTTCCTGCTTAATCTGACCGCAACGACATCACCAGCCGCAAATGCGGGCGAAACCATCATGCAACGCGATGCGATCACTATCGCCATTCCTCTGGTGCCGCAGGCGATAGCCAATACCCGTGTGCCTGTTGCTACAGGCGAAACCGCCATTGCCTATGTCACAGATGCGGTCTGGGTCGAACAGCCGGCAAAACTATTTCAGCGCCTTCTTTCAGAAACGGTGCGCGCAAAAACGGGCAAGACCGTGCTTGACCCGCGCCAGTTTGCGATGGAACCCGGCGTGCAGTTATCAGGGCAATTGCTGCAATTCGGCATAGACGGGCGATCATCACGCGCGGTTGCGATTTATGACGCGAGCCTGTCTGGCACCGCCGACAAAAGCGTGCGCACCCGCCGGTTCGAAGCGCAAGTGCCAGTGGGCAAAATTGACGCCGCAAATGCCGGCATCGCGCTCAACCGCGCCGCGAACATCGTCGCCGGAGAGGTTGCCGACTGGGTTGGTCGTTAGGTCATGAACGCATAAATATCAGGTCTGAGGTAGTAAACTGGGGAAGATATCGGATGAAAAGGTCCGCCGAAGATAGTTTACCTATCTTCAAGGGCGTTTTCGTTCGAGATCGATGCCAGATTGCTGTTTTCGGCTCAAACCTCAGACCTGATATTTATGAGTTCATGGCCTAGTGGCTGACCCTAGTCTTTCGCAGCTAAAGCTAAATTTTCGCCGGGTAAGCTGCTTTCATTGGGCAGCAGGAATTTTACCTTGCGGCTGGCAAAATCAACCGACACGCGCTTGAAAACCCGCAGGCTTTCCATACCCAGCAGCATTGACGGCTTTTTTGTCAGCCCGAACAATTGGAACGGATGGACTTCAGCAAAGGCGACGGCGGCATTGCCCATCGCAAACCCACCGATCCGCAGCCGGTTTACGAACGTATAATCCGCAGCAGTCCGCTTCCCAAGCACGTCAAGCATTTCAATGGGTTGCACCTTGGTTGATCGCCCGCGCTCCATTAACAATTTGCGCAGCCGATTATTGCCAACGCTATTCTGGGCCCCGGTATCCACGACGACCCAGATTTTTTCGCCATTGGCGTCGGCATCAACCATGACAAGTTGGCCAAGCCGCGTTCTGGCTGTCACGATGATCATTTGTTCATCGCTTTCAATTTTCTGTTCAGGCTCGGTAGACGGCACCACCTTCATCGTCTGGCTTACAAAGTCCATGACAACCCTTTGACCTTTGAGACTGTCAATCCCGAGTAACCCGTCTGCACCCAGATATTTGCGCGGCAAAGCGGCGGCCTTCACATCCCGTGTCAGATTTGTTGAAATCTGCACGCTGTCGATATGCACCATCCGGACCTCTGCCTTCCCGCCCATCGCGTGTAACGTTGCCTTTTTCCCTTTGGGTAAATTAAGTTTTGCAGCAAGTTCGGCCGATACAACTGTCCTGTCGGCACCGGTATCAATCACAAACTGATACGGGCCCAATCCGTTGATCATGACGGGAACCGTCATTCGGTTTGCGTCATCCTCATCGGTATCAATGATCGTGTTCTCATGTCCACCCGGCGCGGACGTATCGGCATAGGCGGGCACGCCGAGCGCCAGTCCCATAATCAAAGCGAGAATTTTCATGTGCAGTGTTCCTTGCTGGCAAGTCCAACGCATTCCTGCTGAGTAGACTATCACCAATCAACCGGGCCGCATAGCCTCTGCTGCAAGCGTCGCTGCCTCGATCAAAAGCGTGTCTGCCGCACGCCCCTGCACCACCGCCGTCACGCCAACGGACTGATCAACGGCGAAGCGCCGTCAGCCGACCCGGCTGGCGGGGTGGATTTTCGCGTCGGTTAAAGAAAAATCATTGCCGGTGCACAGGATGGGCAGATCCCGCGACCTGGCCGCAGCATAAACCATCAGATCGAGCATGTTGAGTCTGCCGCCACGCCCGTTGCCCGAGCCATATCGCTCGTTCGTTTCCGCTGCTCGCATTGCCATTGCTTCGTCGAAAGGAAGCAGGCGAACGCCAAGCGCCAACAGTTTCGCCTGTAGCTCAAACGCAACCGGATTGGGAGCATTAGCTTTGAGAGACGTGACGCGGTGATATTCGAAAAGAACCGGGGTGGGTATTAGTGCAGTCTGTGCTTCATTGGCAAAAGCACGGTTGATGACATCGGCTCCTGCTTCGCAATAAACCGATGCCACCAACGCCGAGGTATCAATGATCAACGGCAATTGCCCCGCTCATCATACTCTGCGGCGTCAAATTCTGCCATCGATGCCCAGCGTCTTGGCAACTTGGCACCGCGCTCAGATATAGCCATGATTTCCTGAAATATACGTTCGCTTTCAGCATCCGTCGCCATCGGCGGATCGGGTTCGCGTTCCAGAGCCTGTTCAATCACTTCAGCCTGACTGCGCCCGCCGCGCGTCAAAACGCGCAGCCGATCCTGCGCCTTGCGCGAACGAAAACTGATAACAGGTTGTGCGCGACGTGGTTCCATTCCAACGTCCTAGCACGCCGTGCAAGCACAGGTCAATTCGCCACGCTGGCTTCGCGTTCCAACCCCGATGCCGCAAGCTGATCATCGATCATCGCCATCAACCGATCTAGCCCGGCCTGATCCGCCGCTTCGGCCCGCGCAACAAGAACATCCTGCGTATTGGACGCCCGCAGCAGCCACCAGCCGTCGGGTGTGTTGACCCGCGCGCCGTCGGTGCGGTTCACGTTGGCACCCGCCGCCTCCAACCGCGCCAGCACCTCATCAACCACGGCGAATTTGCGGGCTTCATCAACTTGAAACCGCATTTCAGGCGTATTGACCAAGGCCGGCATGGCATCCTTTAGTGCGCTTAGCGAACCGCCAAGCTCCCGGATCGCGCGGATGAAACGCACCGCGACATATTGCGCGTCATCAAAGCCGTAAAAATCATCTTGGTAGAAGATATGCCCGCTCATTTCGCCCGCCAGCGGTGATCCGGTTTCCTTCATCTTGACCTTGATCAGACTGTGGCCGGTTTTCCACATCAGCGGCACCCCGCCCAGTTCAGCAATCCGGTCATAGAGCATCTGGCTGGCTTTTACGTCGGCGATGATCGTTGCGCCGGGAATCCGTTTCAAAACTGATTCGGCCAATATGGAGAGAATCTGATCGCCCCAGATCACGCGGCCCTGCCCGTCAATCGCGCCAATCCGGTCACCGTCGCCGTCAAATGCCAATCCGAAATCGAGCTTCTTGTCGGCGACAAGCCGCTTCAGATCGGCAAGATTCTCCTCAACCGTGGGATCAGGGTGATGATTGGGAAACGTGCCATCAATGTCAGTGAAAATGGTATGGTGTTCACCGGGCAGCAATTTGACGAGCTTTTCGATCACCCGGCCAGCCGCGCCATTGCCCGCATCCCAGCCGATCCGAAACCCCCCGCCATCATAATTCTGGATGAGCCGCGCGACATAGGCATCTTCAATGTCGTGGGCAGAAACAGTGCCAGCGCCGCTTTCCCAGTCGCCTGCCGCCGCCATACGCCCGAGCCGTTGGATGTCTTCCCCGTAAAAAGGGGCGTGTCCGTGCACCATCTTGAAGCCATTATACTCGGCGGGATTGTGACTGCCGGTTATCTGAATGCCGCCATCAACGCCGTCCAACACGGCCTCGGCATAATAGAGCATTGGCGTTGGCCCTAGCCCGACACGCACAACATCGACCCCGCTTTGCGTCAAACCACTATTGAGCGCAGTTTCAAGCGACGGCGATGACAGGCGGCCATCATATCCGACAGCAACTTTGGTGCCGCCGCCGCGTTTTATGATCGTGCCAAAACTGCGGCCTATGGCAGAGGCATCCGCCGCACTAAGCGTTTTACCAACGATGCCGCGAATATCATATTCGCGCAGCGCAGTTGGGTTGAAAATATGGCTCATCGTGCGTCTTACTCGCCAAGACGCCGAAGCAAAACGTCACGCGCCTGGTTGGTGCGGGCTGCCAATTCTGCGGTGCCACCAGCGTCTGGATGCACCTTGGCAATGATCCGGCGGTGGGCGGCGTTTATGGCGTCTGCATCAGCATCCTGATCGACATCTAAAATGCGGGCCGCTTCCTTGATCGACATCGGTCCCGCCGATTCAAGAGCCTTTTTCCCGAGCCAGTAAAGCGCAGCGATAATCAAGGCATAGAGAATGAATTTCATGCAAACGCCAATTCATGTTGATCAGACTGGATGGTGGGCAGTGAAAAACCCGCAACCATTTCGCGCAATTCCTGCCGGGCTGCAACATGGCTGACCGAAAAGCCGCCAATCTGGGTCGTGTCGAGCAACGTCAAGCCCTTTGGAAACAATTCGCGGTAGATAACCCGTTCGCCAAGGCCGGGAATGGTCCGAAATCCGACCCGTTTTGAAAGCTCACCAAGG
>JANNWX010000046.1:0-8322 GCA_031409315.1 Sphingomonadales bacterium
CAACATCAGGCGCGAGCTGGCATGGCTCCTTCACCATGATCGAGAACCATAGCCGCTGCTCGTTCACACATTGTCAGGAACATTGCGTCCCCTCGTTCCGTTTGTTCGACGACCATCGATGCGGTGACACCCATCAGAAAACCGGAAAAAGCACTCTTGCAATAATCCTGCCATAGGTGATCTAGATCAGATGGCGGCACCCCGTTCCTAATCAGTTGTTGCCGATAACGTTCAAGCAAAAACCGCTCTTCAGCTTTGCGTGTAGCGGGGTCTAATGCTGTGCCGGTATAATAGGCCACATCAGTTACGCCCTGGCCGACGCCCACAGTTTGCCAATCGACGATCACGACTGGCTTTTGAGGGTTGGAGAGCGCAATCATCATATTATCGGGCCGGAAATCGTTATGGGTCAGGCAACGTGGGCCTGTTCGCGCAGATTGCCAGTCCGCCATCCTGCCTACAAATGCATCGCCGACGCCTTGAATGTCTGGTGAAATCCGCGTTGCATAGCGTGCACAAAATGCTGGCCAGAAGTAGCTGTAAAGCTGTTCCAAATCATGGCTTTGCGTGGCGGATTTGCTTCCGTTCAACCAATCCATCTTGTCGAGCATAGGGTCGCCCCACCAAGCAGCGTGGATCGTCGCTGCAGCATCCATCGCCGCGCAAGATTCGTCATGACTTGGCACCGAAAGCTGATCGCCTGCCACATGGGTCGGCAGATCATGCATGATCAAGGCAAAGTCGTGGCTTTCCTCGTCAAATGCAACGAACAAATGATCGGGAACCGCCATAGGCTTTTCCCCTGCAAACAATTGGTAGAATCGGCTTTCACGAACATAGGTCAAATGTGTTTTGCCGGTGGCGCGACTTACCGGATCATTGGAAGGGAATTTGGCAACCAAAGTGGGCGGCGCTTTGGCGCAATAACCGTCATATCCAAGCGTCAACCGGTATGTCGCGCCAACCTGGCCTGTGCCAATCGGCTTTGCGCTCACCGTTGAAACTCGAATGTCTTGACCTGGCTTTTGAAGCAGCCGGGTCAGCCAGTCCGGGGTGATATCGGCTAGGGTTGGTGCCGGATCAGCCATCGCATAGCGTCTCGAGTTCCAGTGGCGCATATGGGCCGAGGATCAACTGTTCTAATATGTCGGTGCCGATCCGGGTTTGGCCCCCCTGCGTAACCCTGACCTGCGACACGGCCTGGATATGGAGATGATCAATGCGCCCTGGGGTGATTGTCGACAAATCGATATCTTCGCGTTCGACGACCAACATCCCTTTCCAAACTCCGTGCCCCCATTCCTGATGGCCGTAGCCGATGCCCCGCATCAGAAAAGTCGCAACGGGTTCAAAATGCACTTGCCAAGGCATGGGGCCGCTGATTTGAAGCTCGGCGGCAACGGCATGGCGCCACCCTTTTCTTAACGTCAGCGTCATGTTGCAATCGTCTATTGTCTCCATGCCGTCATGATTTGCGTTGTCTGGGCACCAGACTGCACGTTTGTTCCAGCTGTGTCCGCGCGCATCCGCATTGTCGTGAAAGAACAGGCTGCCATCAGGCAGGTTGACCGGGCTCCACAGCCAAAAAAACTGGGGCGAGGTGGGGGGCGCCAATTGTTGAGCATCTCTTGCGCCGATGGGACGGATTCCCCAGCTTCTATCCCTTGTGCCCATTGCGCCACTGACGTCATGACGTTGTCCATCTATGTCGATCCATCCGGCCCAACGGCCGTTTTGGGTCATGCGGGTATAGTCGAGGATAGTTCTTGGGCCAGCCCGCCGTGTGAACCTTGGTTCTTCGACCGGAAATGCGCGTCCAGTAAATGTCAGATCAGCTGTGACACCGTCAGTGCGATCCACAATGATACGCAGACTCTGCAGCGGCTCAATCACCTCGATCCGTATTGGTCCGACTGAAAGGTCCATCCGTTCCATGTTCAGTAGACGGGACGTATGCAAACAATGTTGTGTGTTGCCACGGATCGCTGAAAAATGCGCATCGGCAATGTTCAGATGGGGATAGATACCGAAGGCCAGCGCAAAAAAATCGCTACCATCTTCCTTGTAGCCATTGAAAAAGTACCGATCATAAAAATTTCGATCACTACCTGAATAGGCAAGTGGTTCCGGGGTTTGGTGGATGGGAAAATCATCGCCTTTGGTCAGCATTATTTTTGCATCTCCGCGCGTATCGCATCGCTATCTTGCCCAAGCGTAGGCGCAAAGCCCAGCACCCGGTCCGGGTCCGCCGAATAACGCACGGGCGGGCGCATTTCGCGGATTGTGCCTTCAGTGGGATGTTCGCGTGATCGGAAAAATCCGGTTGCAGCGAGGTGCGGCTCATCAAAAACATCTTCCAGATCGCGCGCGACCATGACGGGGAAGTCATTTTCTCCCAGAATCTTTAGCCAGTCGGCGGTCGTTTTCTGCGGCGTTAACGCGCCTATCCGCGCATAGATGTGGGTCATATTCTGAAACCGGCCCATCGGCGTATCAAAGGGTTGCTGTTCCAAAAACGCGGAATCACCCAAGAGTTTGAACAGCAGGATGATTTTTTCTTCGGTATAGGGAACGATGGCAATATGCCCGTCGGCGGTGGGAAATGGTTGCCGGGCGGGGTCAATCTGGCGCGGATAGCCCATCGGGCCGATGGCCGGATCAAACACAGCGTCCTGCAAATGTTCGGTCAGCATGAAGCTGGTGAAACATTCCAGCATCGGCACCTCGACTTGCTGGCCATCACCGGTGCGCAATTTGTGGACAAGGGCGGCAAGGATCGCCTGCGCGCCGTAGGTTCCGGCAACTTTGTCGGCGATAAGCGACGGGAAATAGCGGGGGGCCGGGTTGCCGTCGGCGCGCGGCAACAGGCTGGTGGCGCCCGACGCCGCTTGTATCACATCATCATATGCGGGCAGATCAGCATAGGGGCCGTCCTGAGCGAAGCCGACAAAATGGGCATAGATGATGTCGGGCTTGATCGCCTTTACAGCCTCATAACCAAAACCCAGTTTGCGAATGGCCTTGCCACGCACATTATGGACGAAAACATCGGCGGTCGAAAGCAACTGACGCAAAATTTCGGCATCTTCATCGCGCTTGAGATCAAGGACAATCGATTTTTTGCCGCGATTAACCGTCATATGGGTGCCGCCCATATAGGGCGTTTTGGCAAATTTGCCCATGTAGCGCGGGGTATCACCCCGTTTGGGCTCGATCTTGATGACGTCGGCGCCAAGATCGGCCAGCATCTGCGTAGCGTAGGGGCCGAAAATAACGCTCGACACGTCGATGATCTTTATGCCTTCAAGCATGGTCATTGTTATCGCCCTATATTGCGTCTTTTAAGCCAAAAGCGGCATATTGCCCGCCGCGATCGACCGTAGCCATTGAGCAGATATTCATTCTGTCTCTCGTGCAATCAACTATATTCATTTTGGGGCTGACATGGATAGCAGGAAACGCTCGCTTATTTGATAGGCACGAGCTTAGGGCCAGGACCTGTTTAATTCACGTTCGTGACGGCGCCAGATTTGGGTCACAGCTAGGCGCGAATGCGGCACAATAGCAGGGCTATTGCGCAAGTGAGCAACGCGGTTGTGGGCCAAATATGGCACCGCCTGCGGTGGGGCATTCTCGGGCGATCTGCGGTGTCGCGTAAGAAAAACCATAGACTAGGCTATGCTTTTCCCTACACTCCTTGCAGCTCATCCCGATACTGTCCCATCACGGACGTGAATTAAACAGGTCCTGACCCTAATGAACACCATTCCTGTCTTGTTGGCTGTCGATCCGAGCTAAAAATCAACGGTAATTGGCGGACAGGGTGGGATTCGAACCCACGGTAAGCTTGCACCTACGCCGGTTTTCAAGACCGGTGCCTTAAACCACTCGGCCACCTGTCCGCGCAAGCGAGGGCCTTAACCAGCATTCGGTCCAATGTGCAAGGCATGACCAATGTGCAAGGCATGGGCCAATGCGCAAGCAATGGCCCATATGCATGTGATGGATTGAAGCGGGTTTCCCTCTTTGCGCGACTGTGCCACATTGGAGTGGATGATGCGACCGGGCAGAAAGTGGATATTGGGCAGCTTTGCGGTGGCGGCTTTTGCCATCATGCCTTCAACGGCGCGCCAAGGATCGGCCGCGTTTGCCCAAACCGACAATGATTTTGCGGCCTTTACGGCGCAATTAGCGGTGCAAGCTGCAGAGCAAGGCGTTTCGCGCCCGACAATTGATGCCGTTATCCCCGGACTGCGGATTAACCAGCGTGTCATTGCGTTGGATAGGGCCCAGCCAGGTGGCGCACCAAATTCACCCATTCCCAAATTCGCGCCCTACCGAGCGACCCATGTTGATGCGGCGCGGATTAGCGGAGGTCGCGCAAAATATGCGGCTTTGCGCGGTTTGCTCGCACGGGTTGAACGCGAAACGGGCGTGCCGGAATCGATCATGGTGGCGATTTGGGGGCATGAGACCAATTATGGCCGCGTAACGGGGTCGTTCGATCTGGCCGATGCGTTGGCGACTTTGGCCTATGAGGGGCGCAGACGCGCGCTGTTTACCGAAGAGTTTATAGCCACTCTCAAAATGATGGATCGTGGTTTCCCGCGAGCGCAATTGAAGGGAAGTTGGGCAGGGGCGACTGGATATCCGCAATTCCTGCCCAGCATGTATCTTCGCCTTGGCAAGGACGGAGACGGCGACGGCAAGGCCGATATCTGGACGAATGAGGCAGATGCTTTGGCCTCGATTGCCAATTATTTTGCCAATGCTGGCTGGCGGCCCGGCAAGCCGTGGGGCGTTGCCGCCACTATTGCGCCTAATTTTGATCGCAGCGCCATTGCCAGCCGAACGCAATCGCCGCGCTGTCCGCGGGTTCACGCACGGCATAGCACGTGGAAGAGCGTAGCGGAATGGCGCGCTTTGGGCGTCAACCCGCTGAAGTCAGGCCTTTTGGACCGTGATATGGCAATTGTTTTTGAACCCGACGGGCCCGGCACACCGGCATGGCTGTTAACCGGTAATTATCGGGTTATCCTTGAATATAATTGTTCGAATTTTTACGCACTCTCAGTGGGGTTGTTGGCCGATGCAGTTGAATCCTAATCATACCATGCTGCTACTTTGTGCCGGGGCGCTGGTTTTGTCGGGCTGCGGAACGATGGATGGTGTTGATGATGGCCCGGGACGCGAACAAGCCCCATTAGAATTGCCGCGTGAGCGCGTTTCAGGAGCTGAGGCAAGCACGGAAGGCAGTGCTGAGCGTTACAATTCTGAAGACCATACGCAATATGACGAGGTTGGCTATGCTGTGTCCTATGAAACCGGGCAGACATCGCTG
The DNA here is from genome assembly GCA_031409315.1 of Sphingomonadales bacterium. Classification (GTDB taxonomy): domain Bacteria; phylum Pseudomonadota; class Alphaproteobacteria; order Sphingomonadales; family Sphingomonadaceae; genus Aquisediminimonas. Next base: position 5,342 of record JANNWX010000046.1, read on the forward strand.
GGCGAATCCTTCAACACCAGCGCGATCAGTGCTGCCCATGCCACGATAAACATTCCAGCCTTTGCCGAAATCACGCATTTGATGACTGGCAGAACAATATTGGTGCGGATCAACGATCGGGGCAGCGCATCGGCGCGGACGATTCTATCACTTTCGCCCGGAGCAATGCAGCAACTTGGTGTTGATCAAGATGAAAGGGTTCCGGTTCGGGTGCGGCGCGTTAATCCGCCAGAACAAGAGAAAGCAGCTCTGAAAATGGGCCAAAAAGCGGGCGACCGTCTGGATACGCCAGAGCCTTTACTCGTCGCGCTGCGGCGCAAGCTGGGCACGATGCCTTCCACAAACCCGGTCCAGGCAGCGGCCCCAAAGCCAAAGCCAGTGCCCATCGCCACAAAGCCTGCCCCGCGCCCCGGTGCCCAGTATGATCCTGCGCCCCGCCCGACGACGCGGAGTGACCGCTTCATCATTGAAGACGGAGCAAAATCTGTTCCGAATAGAGCGCCACAAGCAGCCGCGCCAACCGGTGGATATTTTATCCAGATTGCTGCATTTTCCGATGTAAGCCGCGCACAAAGTCTGGCCAAACAGCTGGGTGCGCGGGTAGAACAGGCTGGATCAGTTTGGCGGGTGCGCAAAGGACCTTACGGCGACGAAGCGGCGGCGCGCGCTGCGCTTGGCCCCATCGTCGCAAAAGGCTATCGAAGTGCAAGAATAACGCGCTGAGTCGCTTTGCACTGGGAATATACGAATGAAATTACACGTGTCTGCTGCCACTCTGCTTTTGGCGGCACTCCCTGCTGCTGCCACAGCCCCGCCGTTTGAAACACAAGCGCCAGTTGCCTATATGCTTGATCTCTCATCAGGAGCCGTTCTTTATTCCAAGGATGCGGATCGCGGCATCCCCCCGGCTTCAATGGCCAAAATGATGACCACACACGTCATTTTCGATATGATCGCAAAGGGTGAAATAAAGCTGGACCAGATGTTCACCGTGCGCCCGGAAACCTGGGCCAGGTGGCACGGGCCTGCTGCGGGTTCGACGATGTTTCTGTCTGCGGGTGAGCAGGTGCGCGTTGAGGATTTGCTGCACGGGGTCGTTACGTTGTCGGGCAACGATGCTTGTGTTGTGCTCGCAGAAGGTATTTCAGGGACAGAACAGGCATTTGTTGCCCGGATGAACAAGGCTGCCAAAGAACTTGGGATGACAAACAGCCGTTTTGGCACTTCAAACGGCTGGCCCGATGAAGGCGTGACCACAACAACAGCCCGAGATCTTGCGAAACTGGGCGCTGCGACGATCCAGAAGCATCCCGGACTATATAAGAAATTCTATGGCATGCGGGAATTTAGTTGGGGCAAAACGATCGGCGAGGGGGCAGCCATCGTCCAACCCAATCGTAATCCGATACTGGGTCGTATTTCGGGTGCCGACGGCATCAAGACCGGACACACGGATGAGGCAGGCTTTGGCTTTACCGGATCGGCGGAACAAAATGGGCGGCGTATTGTGATGGTCGTTGCCGGGATCGACAGCTTTAACAACCGGATCGCTGAATCGGTGCGCTTCATGGATTGGGGTTTCAAAGCATGGACCACCAAGCCATTGTTCAAAAAGGGAAAACATGTCCAGACTGCGGCAGTCCAGCTTGGTAGCGCGTCTGAGGTGGGCCTTGTCGCGCCGCGCGATCTGGCCGTGACGTTCCCTGCGGGCGGATCGGAAGGCATGACCGTTTCCGTTGTTTATCAAGGCCCGATCAAAGCACCGATCAAGGCGGGTCAGCATATTGCCGACCTTGTTGTCAAAACGGCGAACACCCCGCCACAAGTCATGGCATTGGTGGCCGAGAGTGACGTCGCAGAGGCAGGCTTTTTCAGACGCGCATGGCTTGGTTTCCTGTCGATCTTTGGCGCTTAACAGGGGATGGGATTAGGGCGCTTCATCACGCTTGAAGGCGGAGAAGGGGTCGGAAAATCGACCCAGATGCAACGGATAGCCGATGCTTTGCGCGCAGCAGGAAAGGCGGTTGTTACCACGCGAGAACCCGGCGGGACGCCCGGCGCAGAAGCGATCAGGGCACTTTTGATGACGGGTGATGATGATCGCTGGAACGCACAGACCGAAGCCTTGTTGTTTGCCGCCGCGCGCGCCGATCATGTTGCCAAACTGATCCTGCCCGCGCTTGAGAGGGGAGAATGGGTCCTGTGTGACCGATTTCTTGACTCAACACGCGCATATCAGGGCGGCGCAGGCGGGGTATCAGACAGCGATATTCTTGATCTGCATCATTTTGGCAGCGGCGGGTTACTACCAGACCGGACCTTGCTTTTCGATTTGGCAGTTACCGATTCGGCGCACCGATCATCCTTACGTGATAATGGAAAAGCAGATCGTATGGGATTGAAAGGGAATGATTATTATCATAAAGTATTTGATCGTTTTAATGCAATGGCGGCGGCAGAGCCTGACCGGTTTCGTGTCATTGACGCCAGCCAGCCGATTGCAGGCGTGACAAACGATGCGATTGCCGCGCTTGGTGATTATTTATGACCCGCTTGGTCGGGCACGATTCGCCAATTTCCGTTTTTTTATCTGCCATTCACAGCGGCCGCCTGCATCACGCATGGCTGCTTATCGGCCCTAAAGGCGTCGGAAAGTCAGCCGCAGCATTGGCGTTTGCGACACGGTTACTGTGCAGCGACAACGCGGAAAGTGGATTGGAGGTGCCCTCTGACCATCCGATGGCAAAACTGATCGCGGCCCATACCCATCCCGATCTCAAAATTCTCGATCGCCAGCCCAAAGACCAAAAAATACGCGAAGAAGGGCGTGGCGAATGGCCTGTTGGAGTTGAGCTTGCACGCAGCATTACCGTGGATCAGGTCAGGGCGCTTAATGCCAGCTTCGCTTTGACGCCGTCAATGTCATCGCGCCGGGTGGTGATCATTGATGCCGTTGATGATATGGAGCGGGCGGCCGCAAA
>JANNWX010000047.1:0-1679 GCA_031409315.1 Sphingomonadales bacterium
GATAGATTTTGCCGCGTTCCACGGCACCTAACGCCAACGCATAGATGATAAGGAACGCCTCCCAACGGGTTTTGATGACAAACAGGCGTTTCACGCGACTCAGCATGACTTTTGTTAAGCAATTGGCGGGCCAATTGCAAAAATGCGTCACTTCACGTTAACAGCTATGGTTTACTGTAAGTTAATTCGACACAAATTCAGGGATATCGAGCGCCTGCAACATGGGCGCGCGGGCTTGCTCTACCTCTACCCACAGATCGGGACTTGTGATGTCCGTAGGCGCGATGGTTTCTGGCCAGTGTAGGGCTACGATTTCTGAGAGGAGGTCAAGCTTCTTGGTATCCACCAGAAACCGTTGATCAACAGTCTTTGGATCGCACACGACGCGCAGCCGCAAGCAGGCCGGACCACCGCCATTGGCCATCGATTGTCGCACATCAACCGTGATCAACTCTCGAATCGGCCCATTGCCTGCCACCATAGTTTGTAGCCATGACCAGACACGAGCATTGTCTCGCGCTTCGGTGGGCAGGATGAGGGCCATGTCGCCGTTGGGCAAGGTCACCAATTGAGCATTGAACATATAGCTGCTGATAGCGTCAGCTAGGCTAACCATCGATGCCGGAACTTCAATAATTTCAACGTCTGGCATGGTGCGACGCAACGCCGAATAGAAATGATCTTTGTCCTCAAATGCCAGTTCGTGTGCAAACAGAACATGTTCGTTAGCCACGGCAACAACATCGTTGTGGAAAGCGCCAGCGGCAATGGCGGCTTCGGATTGCTGGACAAACACTGTCCGTTCCGGGGCGAGGCCGTGACGACGCGCAACGGATTTAGATGCCTCGATATGCTGTCGGGCAGGGAAAGGGCCGCCGGTTAAACCATAAACAAAAATTTCGATGCCTTGCGCTGCGTGGGACGCGCATAATCGCATATGATTGGCAGCACCTTCATCGCCAAAAGGGGCTGGGACGGGCGCGTGAACAAAAAAAACAGGGTGCGAAAAGGCCAGCCGCAATTGCGCCAGCGTTTCTGGCCATTCATGGCTTCGGTGCGGCATCGTCAAAAGATTGGCAACGCTCATATGGCATTTGCCATCGGTCGTGTCTGTCGCGGGGGAGACGGTTGCGGCGTTGGCGGCCCACATTGACGAGGCTGATAATGCGCACGTCAATATACCGGGTTCTGCCTTTTCGGGCACGGTGCCTAACTGCCGGAGCCAGGATCGGTCTGGGCGCCGCTGCGGAAGGAACAATCCTTGCGTCAGTCCAAGGTCAAGGTTGGCCCGCATTTTAGCGATCCCTTGAAGCGCGGCTGCGCGAGGATGAGAGGTGCCACCGGCATTTTTCGCCGACGCGAGGTTGCCCAAACTAAGCCCTGCATAATTGTGGCTTGGCCCAATAAGGCCGTCGAAATTGATTTCCTTTATCATGTTCACCAGCGCGCGACGTGGGAAATTGTGTCGCCGTTACCAACATTTAGCAATTTTGCGCTTTGTTCATCGAGTGCAATGCCATCGTCGCGTTTCTCGATCCAGCCATATGCGGCGACAAAGCCACTCAACTGACCGCAAGTAATCAAAGATTTTTCTCCCGCTTTCCCTTCGCCCAATGCATCACTTATGGCGACAATACTGGCATCTTGTGTCTCACGCACGCTTCTGATTTGATCGGTGC
>JANNWX010000048.1:0-9060 GCA_031409315.1 Sphingomonadales bacterium
GGTGACGGTCGACGGATCAGGCGGAGCAGCGGCTCTGGCCTCTGTTGTCGCCGCTTCAATCAAAGCCAGGGCTTCGGCATCGACTAAGTCCAGATCGGCATGTTCCAGCAATCCAGCGGTCGTAACCTTCTCGCGGAACGCCTTCAGGCAGTCGCGTTCCTCGCGGATGCGATCTAGCTCCCCAGGGCCGCGATAACGCTGTGGGTCGCCTTCGAAATGGCCATAAAACCGTTCGGTATCCAATTCGATGGCGGCGGGTCCATTTCCGGCGCGGACATATTCAAGCACCTCCCGCATGGCGTCATAAGTGTCAAAAAAGTCGCTGCCATTGGCGCGCCACACCTTCATTCCAAACGCTTCTGCGCGGCTCGCGATATCCTTGTTGGTCCCGACTGCGTAATCAAAGCCGGTATGTTCCGAATAATGATTATTCTCAAAAACGAAAATACACGGCGCTTTGGTCACAACCGCCATGTTCATGGCCTCAAAAGTGGTGCCTTGGTTGCAAGCGCCGTCCCCAGAAAATGCAATCGCAACTTTCCCTTTGCCATCCATTTTTGCGGCAAGCGCCGCCCCAACGGCTTGTGGTGCGCCCGCGCCAACAATGCCATTGGCACCCAGCATACCCACAGAAAGATCAGCGATGTGCATCGATCCTGCTTTACCCTTGCATAGGCCATCGGCGCGGCCATAAATCTCTTTCATCATACCTTTTACGTCGCAGCCCTTGGCAATGCAGTGCCCATGACCGCGATGCGTTGAGACAATGAAATCATCGTCGGCCAGATGCTCGCAAACGCCGACTGCCGCAGCCTCTTGGCCGCAATAGAGATGGGTGAACCCGGCGATATCGCCCGTTTTTATCTCGTCATGGAGTCGCTCTTCAAAGGCCCGGATCACTGCCATCTGGCTATAGGCGCGTAACAACTGATCCCGGCTGAGTTGCACTGTCAATCTCCCATTTTCCTGATTTGCAGTTCACATCCAAACTTTTGACGAAAATCACTTTTCGCAAATTTCGGACAGGTTATGCAATCCCAGTTTCCACTATATCCTATAATCACGCTGAAGGTCTGCACCATCCGTTCAAATTGATAGGGCCTAACTTCAAAAGCGTATCTGCCAATATAAACCGGACCAACCTTGCTGGATTTTGGACCTTCCACTCACGTTACAAATAGCATAGTCTTTGTGGCAGGAGGGAAATCGATGGCAAGCAATGCAAGCTCGTCCAAATCGCTGAAATGGCGATTGGATGAGGAAATATTGGAACGCGTGACGATCCGCAGCGTTGATGATATTCGTGCGGCCGCGATTGTGCTTAACGACGCTGCGCATGAATGTGGATTTCGTATCGCGGTGGCAGCCGACATTGCATCAAAAGAACAGATGGTTGACGCCGACGGGGGCATCTTGAACGCGGAGATTTTTGGCTGGATCGCCGATGGAGAACGGTGGTGGGAAGATACGCGCCTTGCGCTCAAATCTTTTTTGCCACGGGCATGCCGATATGAGAGCGAACCGTTCTGGTATAATGACGACGGGTTTAAAACTCTCTGGCGGAACAAATATCTTGAGGGCATTGAGATCAAGGATTTCAAAATCCCGCACACGACTCGTTCGGCTATTCTGATCCCGGTTCATCTCTCCTTCGGCCAAATTGGTGCTGTCAGCCTGACACCGCTGGACAGGGAAGTAACCGACCTGAGCGAGCCATTTCATCTCTATGCCGACAGCATGGGCCTTTTGGTTCGGCGCTTTGTGGCGGGCTATGTTGCTGCGGTACGGACGCAGCAATGGATACCGAGCAATTGTTCATTGTCTAAACGCGAAGTGGAGTGCCTCCGCTGGGCCGCAATCGGCAAGACTGACAATGATATCAGCGCGATATTGTCACTGAGCCACGCCACGGTGCGCTATCATGTTCAGCGTGCCGGAGAGAAATTAAACGCGGTGAACCGCAGCCAAGCGGTGTTCAAAGCAGGGCAGCTAGGCTTCCTCGGCGCGGCGTCCTAAAGATTTAGCCCAGTTTGCGGAGCGGCTCTTGACCGTCCCAATTTACCGATGCGCTTTTTATCATCGCAAACAAGCCTTCGCTCCCTGACGACATCTGGAGAATTTCCACGATGCTGCCGGGGCCGCCACCGGTATCGACGTAAAGCACCGCACCATCGGGCGCGACTTTGCCTTCCACCAATATTTTGGCGCCCGATGCTTCGGCAATCCGGCGTGCCTTTTCAATATTATCAGTCAGCACGCATGTGTGGTGCAGCGCCGCGCCTTCTTGCCCGCGATAGATGCTCGGCGCGTCATTTTCCTGCCGGATTAACTCGACTTGCATATCCCCCCAATAGGCTATGGCAATGGAAAACAAGCAATCGCTTGGCTCGCCCAGATAGCGCATGTCAGCGAGCTGGATATTCTCCATCAGATAAAACGGTCCGACCCCCATGGTCCCTGTCCAGTAACGCACTGCAGCGTAAAAATCCGTGGGAACAAAGGCGATCTGCATCACCGGTCCGATTGCGCTGATACCCATGAATGCTCCTATCGAATGCAACAGCTTGCAGTGTCGCCTAATGCTGACATGATGGCTTCATAATCGCTACTGGGAGTTTTGAGAGGAAATGGACGAGCCCGCTGTTGCAAATCGCCCGGATTGGCAAACTAGGCGCCAAAGTATGGCCCGCGAGACGTTGCGACGGATGGTATCATTGGTTGAAAGCCGTGAGACGGATCGCGCCTCCGGACCACTGCCACTACACAAAGGCGTCTATATCGACCCCACCCGGTTTGCAGCGGAACGCGAAATGCTGTTCCTTGGCCAACCCATTGTTGTTGGCCTGTCGGGCGACATTCCAAATCCCGCTGATCTATTGGTGTTCGATGCAGCCGGGCCCTCCATCCTCGTCACACGCGGCAAGGATGGCGTTGTGCGGGCTTTTCGCAACATGTGCACACACCGCGGTGCCAAATTAGTGGAAGAAAGCGAGCCCCATAGCGATCACCGTGCCCGCCTGACCTGCCCCTTTCACGCATGGACCTTTGACACGGTGGGCAAGCTGATTGGTCAGCCGTCCAAGGAGAGTTTCGAAGGCTGTGACATAGGTGCCCGAAACTTGCTGGCACTGCCCTGCGCCGAACATCTGGGCTTGATTTTTGTGCGGCCCGGCGGAGGCGATCCGATAGATGCTGCCGCGCATCTAGGAAAGTTTTCCGATGTGCTGAGCGCACTCGAACTGCACCGGGCAACACCGGTCAAAAAAGGCATCCTGACGGCCGAGTCCAATTGGAAATTCGCGCTTGATACCTATGCCGAGGGCTATCATTTCGGGGCGCTCCATGCCTCGACCTTGGGGCAAACCCATTATAGTGATGTGGCGGCTGTGGACCGATTTGGTCGGCACCACCGGGTGTCCTTTCCAGATAAAAGCGTGGGCACTCTCTTCGGGAAACCGGAAAGCGAATGGCCAGTTACCGATTATGGAGGTGTCCATTATCTTTTCCCCAATACGGTCATTTTCTTTGGCGCTGTCACGCCGGGCGTGTTCTTCACACAGGTTTTCCGGCTGTTTCCGGACGGCGTTGGCAAGACGCGCTGCCAGTTTGCGGTCTATGCGCCGTTTGGTGTTGATTCCGACGCGCATCTCGCCATGTGCAATATGGCCTAAGATGGCACCGCTGAGGTCGTGCAGACCGAGGATTACCGCGTGGCCTCGCACGGCTATGCGAACCTGCTCACCGCACCGGACGATTTTCATGTTGTTCTTGGCTCCAATGAAAATGCAGTGCAGGCGGTCCACCAGCATATTGCCGAGGTGATCGGCATGCCGCTTTGAATGATAAAGGCATTATAACGTGATTTTGACCCTCCAAGGCAGGACTCTGCTGATAACCGGTGCATCTTCGGGAATAGGTGCGCATTTCGCGCGCGTTGCCGCAGATGCTGGCGCGAAAGTAGTGCTCTGCGCGCGGCGGACCGACCGCCTTGATAGCATCGTTGCAGAAATAAAGGCTAGCGGCGGCGAAGCTATCGCCGTCAAGATGGATGTTGCCGACAAAGCATCCACAGTCGCTGCGTTTGACGCAGCCGAGGCCGCCTTTGGTTCGGTGGACAGCGTTATTGCCAACGCGGGAATGGGTAGTGAAATGGCCTTCCTCGACGAGACCCCCGATCAGTTTGCCCAGCTGATGTCGGTCAACGTGCGCGGCGTGTTCCTGACGCTGCAGGAAGCCGCCAAACGGATGATGGCGGCAGACAGTCGGGAACGCGGGCATGGCCGCATTGTCATCATTTCCTCGATCACGGCCCAAGCGATTGAGCCGGGGCTTGCGACTTATTCGGCATCGAAGGCGGCGGTCCTACAAATGGGCAAAGTGCTCGCGCGCGAATGGGCGCGGCAAGGAATCAATGTGAACAGCGTACTTCCCGGTTATATTGTAACCGAGATCAACGGCGACTGGTTCGGCACAGAAGGCGGTCAGAAACAGGTGCAACGCTTTGCGCGCAAGCGTGTGATGGATATCGACTCGCTTGACCCAACCCTGCTCTATTTATCATCGGATGCGTCAAAGTTCGTGACTGGCGTTGGTTTCACCATCGACGATGGGCAGTCACTTTAGCAGGGCTTGTCGTTACTCAATTGTCCCGACCAATGTCCCGACAGCATATGATTGTCCGTCCGTTCCTAATATCCGAAGTGTGCCCTCTGATTGCGCTTCGATCTCCAATGTCGTTTTGTCGGTTTCTAGCGTGTAGATGACGTCACCCTTCGCAACCAGTTCGCCATCCCCGAACATCCATTCGGCCAGGATCATTTCTGTAGCCGTCATGCCGATTTTGGGAATGCGTATCTCGCTTCCCATGGCTATCGTTGCCATCCCATCGCGGTACGAACGGCCTGTTTGATGTCATCCTTTGACGGTATCCATGCCTGTTCAAGCGCGTTCGCCATCGGCACGGGTGAAAAAGTCCCGCCAATCCGTTGGACTGGCGCTTTCAGTTCGTTGAACAACGCTTCGTGGATGCGCGCCGATATTTCAGCACCTGTGCCATAAGCCTTTACCGCCTCGTGCAGCACAACCGCGCGGCCCGTTTTGCGCACCGACATAAGCACGGTTTCCTCATCATAGGGTGCGATGGTGCGCAGATCGATGACCTCTGCCGAAATGCCCTCTTCGGTAAGCTGCGCCGCCACGTCGAGCGCGTCGATTACCGTCCGGCCATAGGTTATGATCGAACAGTCCGTGCCATCTTTGACGATTGCCGCCTTGCCAAGCGGGACGCGGTAGCCCGCTTCGGGCGCTTCGGCAGTCAGACCATAGCAAAGGATATTTTCGATAAAGATCACTGGATCATTGCAGGCAATGGCCGATCGCATCAACCCCTGAGCATCGGCGGGATTGGACGGCGTCACAATTTTAAGGCCAGGCACATGCGCGAACCAAGCTTCCAGCATGTCAGAATGCTGACCGCCAAAGCCCACGCCAACACCAGTTGTAGTCCGAATGACAAGCGGGACATTGGTCTGCCCTCCGGACATGAAGCGCAGCTTTGCGGCATGATTGACAATCTGATCCATGCAAACGGTAACAAAGTTCATCAGCATGATTTCGGCAATCGGGCGGAACCCGGCAAGTGCTGCGCCCACGCAAGCTCCCATGATGGCCTGTTCAGAAATAGGGGTCGAACGGATGCGGTGCGCGCCGTATTTTTCTGTCAAACCTGACGACACTTTGAAAACGCCGCCGCCCTGTTTAGCGCCCACATCTTCGCCCAACAGGATAACGCCTTCATCTTCGGCCATTGCCTCGTCGATGGCGCGGTTAATGGCCGCGCCCATGGAGATTTTTCCGCTCACGCAGCAACCTCCTCTTCAAACACATCAATCCGCAGTTCTTCAGGACCGGGATAGGCGCTGTCGGCAGCAAATTGCCACGCGGCCTCCACTTCGGAGTCGATATCGGCAAGGACCGCGTCAAGCTCACTGTCCGAAAACTGATAATCCAGCATCAGCTTGCGCAAACGGGGAAGCGGATCGGCGGCGGCCATTTCAGCCAAATGCTCAGCAGGCATGTAAGAGAAATCCGCGCCAAAGAAATGCCCCATCATCCGGTAGCACATTGCCTCAATCAATGTTGGCCCGTCGCCAGCGCGCGCCCTATCCACAGCGTCCTTGGCGGCCAAGTACATGGCTTCTGCGTCATTGCCATCAACCTTGACCGAGTGCATCGCATAAGCCGCCGCACGCGCCGATATCGAGTCTACTTTTGTATGATCGGCAAAGGCCGTGTGTTCGCCGTAACGATTGTTCTGGCAGAAGAAAATGACCGGAAGTTTCCAAAGTTGCGCCATATTCATGGCTTCATGAAAGGCGCCTATATTGGTTGCGCCGTCCCCAAAGCAGGTGACCGTCACTTTTCCGTCGCCCCTGTTTTGAGAGGACAAAGCAAGGCCGTTGGCGATGGGGAGGCCCGAGCCAACCACGCCAGTCGTGACCATGACACCCGTTTCAGGATGGGTGATGTGCATAGACCCGCCCTTACCCTTGCACGTGCCCGTAACCTTGCCGGCGACTTCGGCAAACAAAAGATCAAGCGGCACGCCTTTGGCAATCTGGTCATGTTGCCCGCGATAAGTGGTGACCAGATAATCGCTCGGCTCCAGAGCGGCCATCATAGCTGCCGAAACCAGTTCCTGTCCGCGCACAGTATAATATACAACAGCCAGCGAACCCGATGCCAATAGGCTTCTGAATTTTTCGTCGGCCCGCGCAATCTTCATCGTGCGGGTATAAATGTCGAGCAACGTGTCGCGGTCGATTTTTGGGCTGGCCATATGCTAAAACTGAACCCGTTTGGTATAGCCGCCATCGACGATCAGGTTGGTGCCGGTTGTGTAGCTTGACGCCGAGCTTGCAAGGAATACCACAGCCTTAGCAACCTCGTCAGGCGCACCGAGCCTGCCCATTGGCATTTGGGCGACGGTTGCGTTGTAAAAGTCCGCCATATTCGCTTTTATCGCCGCCCAATTGCCGGTCGGATATTCGATTGGCCCCGGCGAAACCGTGTTAACCCGGATGCCTTTGGGTGCGAGAGATTGCGACAATTGCGATCCATAAGTGATCAGTGCCGCCTTCAACGCGTTGAACGCTTGGGGGCTGAAAAATGTTTCTACAGCGGCCGTCGACGACATGATGATGATTGCTCCTGCACCCGATTTTTCAAGCGCCGGTGTCAGTATTTCCACGCCGCGCACGCCGCCCAATATATCAAGGTCCAAGCCACGCTGCCAATCCTGCGTAGCGCTCTGCCCTGACGAACTTGCCGTGTGGACAAAAATATCGCAACCGCCGAGCGCATCAACCGCCTTGTTGAGCCATGCGATATAGCCATCGGCATTGTCGGTCATGTCCAGCACGTCGGCAACAACCTTATTACCCGCTTTGCTGATTTCCTCTTTGGCTGCCGCCACCTTGGCTGCGTCGCGCGAGAAAAAGGCGACGTCGCAGCCTTCGCCTGCGAACAATTTGAGCGTTTCAAGGCCGATGCCGTGGGCACCGCCATTCATGATGACTTTCTTTCCTGTGAGTCCCAAATCCATTGCGCATCTCCTATTTTGAACATGCACTATGCAGCAAGGACCGCACGTTTTGTATCCCCAAAAAAGATGGCATTCTGCGCATGACCTCATGCCAAATTGCCACAGGTGGACACCTGCCAAACTGATAGTGTGCCTAAAGTCTGGACGGCGCTAGGCTCATTCACGAGAGGAGAATAACGATGAGCTTTTCCGGACCGATTGAAGATCAACTGGCGATCCGCTGCCTACATGACAGTTATGTTGACGCGGTGTTTCGGCGCGATCCGCACGATTGGGGCGCTAACTGGGCCATTGACGGGCGCTGGCATTTGATGGGAACCACGGTTGAAGGTCGCGGCGCGATCGTCGGAATGTGGAACGGCGCGATGGCAGGCTTTGCCTTTGTTGCTTTCTTTTGCCAGCCAGCGTCAATTGAAGTCAACGGCGATACCGCGACTGGCCGCACCTATACACATGAGATGCTAGAGATGCCCGACGGCGAAATCCGCCGTCCGGTCGGCCGCTATGACGATATTTTTGTCAAAGTCGGCGGGCGGTGGCTGTATCAGGAACGCATCTATTCCATGCTGAAAGGTTGAACGATGGCAATTTTAATATCAGGCCAAATCGAATTTTCGCCCGAGAATCGAGACGCCGCATTGGCGAACGCCAAGTCGTGGATTGATATGGCGCTCGCTGAAAAGGGTTGTCGGCATTATGCTTGGACGGCGGACCCGCACTTTCCGGGTCGGGTTCATGTTTTCGAGGAATGGGACAATGGTGAAAACCTTCAGATGCATCTGGTAAGTGAAGCCTATCTTGGAATGTTGGGCCACTTGGGTAGTTATTCGATTCTCAGTGCCGAAACGCGCAAATATCGCTGCGATATCTCGGAACCGGTTTACGGCCCCGACGGCGTGGCCACGGCAACCTTCCTGACAGAGAAGGATTAAGGATCATGACAAATTTGGCAGGCAAAGTCGCGGTTGTGATTGGCGCGGGCGGCGCGGGCAATATGGGCCAGGCAATCGCTCGTTCACTTGCCGGGGCAGGAGCCAAGGTCGTCGTTGCGGGTCGGCAGGAGGCGCCGCTTAAGGCGGTTGCTGACGAAATTGGCGGCGACTGGATGTTATGCGACATTACACGAAAGGCCGAAGTCGAATCGCTGGCGAGCGAAACTGTCAAACGGCATGGACGCGTTGACATCGGCGTCAATGCCACCGGCTGGGGCCTGCTCAAGTCGCTCCACGAGATCAGCGAGGATGAACTGGACCAGATCATCGCGCTGCAATTCAAGGGCGTGCATTATTTCCTGAGCGCCTTTGTGCGCGCAATGCCAACTGGCGGTTCGCTTATTCAATTATCTTCTGCAACGACGCAGTGCATCATCCATGATCATGCCGCCTATATTGGCACCAAGTCGGGATCAGAAGCACTGGTCCGCTGCGTCGCCAATCAATATGGCGCGCAAGGAATTC
>JANNWX010000049.1:0-7022 GCA_031409315.1 Sphingomonadales bacterium
GCGCTACCGGGCATCAGGGCCTTGAAATTGGTAATGTTTTCTGCCGAGGCCCAGAAATCAACGCCCATATCGGCAAGTTGCCCGGCTTTGTCACCGCTATCGCAGCCTTCCCACGCGACGGCCACATCGACCATACCGGGAATCATGGTCATCACTTCTTCAAACGTCATTTCGTTTTCATGGACTTTATGATCAGCATAGGCATCCGCATCCTCCATCACCAACGCCCACTGGTCCTTGTCGGCATCAAAGGCGGCGAGATGGGTGATCGGGCGTGGGTAAAATTCGGATTCCGGGATTTGATAACCCTTGATATCCTTGATGAACATTGCCCGGATGCTGTCCTTGGGCGCAATTTCCAGCTGTGGCCACGCCTTGACCACAAAGGCGCGCGGTGCATCGGTCGGCTCTTTGTAGGTGCAATGGACTTTCTTGATCGCCGAGAAATAACCAGCGGTCATGCCAACGCCCTTTTCAACCTGCGAAATGACCTCGTTGGTTGACGATATGGCACCGCTACGGCGCAACACCTTGGTCATAAAGGCCGCGTCCATTTCCTCCAGATTGGCGGGCAGTGGGAATTCCAGAGCGGTGTCATTCATCGTCATTCCCCTATTCGCTGATCCGAACTGGTTTTGATGGCCCGTCGGCGGCAATTTCGGCAGGTGTGAAGGGCAGACGGTGCCAGCGCTTGGCGGAATAAGCCCGCGTCTGATCCGCAAACCAGGGCGATGCCGGATCGGTGGACTGCGAATAGCTCAGCACCGCGTCGGCAATCGGGCCTTTTTCATCAAAGGTGACGACCTGAACATAGCTTGATCCGTGCCGGGGCACGAGGCCGCCGGGAACCGGATCAGACATCTGGACGTTCAACACACCGAGCGCGCCAGTTGCCCCGTGGACCGGAATCCGTTCTTCGCCCCGGACGGCAAATTGCACATCGCCCCAGCGCGCATCAAGCGCGATGCCATCCTTTGTCAGCTTTTCTAGGGCTTTGCGCAGTGCAGCCAGCAGTTTCTGGCCCGGCTCCCCCACAGTGACAATGTCACGTGGCGTATGGACAGGATCGGCGACGTCAAACTTCACCGCCCAAAGGCCCGCGTTTTTAGCAGCATAGTCCCAAAATGTTGCAAACAGATAGGCACCCCTGCTGTCGAGGTCGAACCGACGATCCCATTTTTCCAGCACTGCACAAGCCGGTGCCAGATCGGCCTGACCCCGGCAGAGTGAAAGGAGCGGATCGACGGCCATTTCCGCGGCCAGACTTTTGTTGGCAAAGGTCATCGTCCGGGCGTTTTCATTGTCTACTTTGGTCCCACTCTGTCCGTCCTGCCCCGTAAGGCGGCGGTCAATTTCGATCAGGCCGGATCGTGTCCGGAGGGAACGTTCGCTCTCTGCCGCACCCAATATGGGGGATAGCGGCTTGGCCGGAACCTTTGCATTGGTCAGCCAATAGCTGTCATTGCTGTTGGCAACATAATCGCGCCGGGTAAACACAGCTTGATCGCTGGCGGGCATCAGGCCGGGCACGGGCGTCCCCTTTGCAACATCCCAGTCACATACCGAACGGCTGCCATCTAGAAGTATGATCCGCCCGGCCGCCAAAGCGGAAAAAGGCGTGGCACAGTCTTTGATCTTGTTGGCTGATACATTGGGAACAGCGGTCACGTCGGCAAGCATCGCGTCACCATTGCGATCAGCAGCTATGGTGTTGACCCAAGGAATGGCGAGTGACGATTCCACCGCACTTCGGATTTCACCAACGTTACGCGCCTTGCCGATGGCGATCCAGGTGTCGATGGTGCGTTGGTTGCCCGTGTTGGCATCCCGCATGGCAAACGCCCGCTGCGTGCTCCAGCCAAGGCCTGCTGCTGGCAGGGCGATCACGGCACCAAAGCGGGTCGTATAGAGTGTTCGCACCACTGGCGCGGCTCCGCCCGGCATCGGCACGGACACCGTGATCCGTTTCATTTTTTCGCTTTTGCCATCGACCAGATAGGCGGTCGGATCAGCCAGATCGATTTTTAGTTCAAAGACCGTGAAGTGCCGCGATGCCGTTACCGTATGCGTCCATGCAACATCCTTGTTGAAACCAAGCGCGACCATTGGCGATCCGCCAAGGCCCACACCCATCGTATCGATCACACCTGGAATGGTGACATGCATTTGGTAGAATCGCGACGTCCCGTTCCACGGGAAATGTGGATTGCCAACAACCAGCCCGCGTCCGTTGGCAGTCGTTTGTGCGCCGAACGCCCAACCGTTGCTGCCAAACCCGGTCGGATGATCAGCAAGGAGCCCGATGTTCTGGCTGTGCGCGGCTTGCTTGGCTGTGGGCGGTGCTGCGGCAACGACAGCTGGCGCAAGGGCCAATGACCCGGCGAGCAACACCTGTTTCTCGCCAAGCCGCAGCATATCATCCACTGTGATTGGCCGCACCCATGCCTTGCCCCGGCAGGCGGCAGGCACTTTGTCTGGCCCTAAGTCACGCAGTAGCCGGTTATACCCGGCCATATAGCCCATGCGCGCAGCGATTGAATCCCGACTGGACTTGCGCAAGCCGCGACGCAGAGCGGGCAGATCAAAGGTGGCCCGAAAAAAAACGTCCGACGACAAATTATCCATCGGCTCGAAGCCCGGAACAGTTGTTCCATTCGGCCCGAAGTGCAAAGCCCGCTCCCCCGCGATCGTCGCAAACTCCTCTGCGAACATGCACAGATTGTCCTGCGTATAAGAATAGCCGACACCGTATCCAATGCCCGCCCAATTCTTTGCCGTCACATGGGGAATGCCGTGGGCGGTGCGAACAATTGTTGCATCATATGCCATTTTGCGTGCTGGTGCGGCAATGGCCCACGATCCAGCAACAATCATCAACGCCAACGTCACTTTTCGCATGGAAGTTTCCTCCTGACCAAGCCCATATCACTATGGCTTGATTGGGCTCTTGCCAAGCGGCATTGGAGGAAACGTCAAGGCTAGATTTTGAGAGTCAGCCTCTCCGGCCGAAACCTCACGTGTTAGTTCGGCGCAATCCGGCGCTGGGGGGCGCTATCGTCGCCCGTCGTCACGGCGGGTGCGCCGTCATCACCGTGCGGCATTTTGGCAACAACATTGCCCGATTGTACAATTGAATCAACGTCAACGCGTTCAAGAAATTCGATTCCGAACCGCGACCCTTTGCGCCAGCGGACTTCTCCGGGGAACGTCCAACCCTCCGTCAACTCCAACGTCACCACATGACCGATGGCTGCGGAACTATCGGCTTCCAGTGTTGCTCCTTTGGCTGATATGTTCCGCATCTTGACCAAATGGGTTGTGCCGTCCGAATGGAGTTTGGCAAAGCGCAGCAAGGCCAATCGTTGTTCACGGTCGACCCAGGTCTTGGCGCTTTCATCCGCTACGGATACGCAAGCTGACGCCCGCGATCTCGCCTGATCAGCATCGATCGGCTGACCAAAAATATAGCCCTGAATCTGGGTGCAACCCAGCGTCCGGATAAATTCAATCTCTTCGAGAGTTTCCACACCTTCGGCGACTGTTTCCATATCCAGGCTTTCAGCAAGCCCAACAATGGCGCGGATGATTGCCATATTCCGGCTACCCTCGCTTGCGGCGCCGCGAACAAAGCTCTGATCAATCTTGATCTTGCTGAACGGAACCCGCTTCAGATAGCCAAGCGAGGCATAGCCAGTGCCAAAATCATCGAGCACTATGCGGACGCCAATTGATGACAATCTGGCAAAAATCCTTTCGGTTTCGGGGCTTTCATTGAGGAAAACCCCTTCAGTTATTTCAATTTCCAGTCGATCTGGTGAAATGCCGGAGTCTGCAAGCGCACTGATAATGGTTGCCGACAATCCAGGCGACGCAAATTGCAATGGCGAAAGGTTAACTGCAATCCGCAAATGATCAGGCCAAGAAGCCGCTTCTGCACAGGCAGTGCGAACCACCCAATCACCAATTCGTGAAATCAGCCCGATTTCCTCGGCAATTGGAATGAATTCGGAAGGCGGCACCCAACCGCGGGTCGGATGATTCCAGCGCAATAGGGCTTCAAACCCGATGATTGCCTCGGACTGAGCATTGACAACGGGTTGATACACGACCGAAAGCTGATTGGTTGTAAGCACGTCGCGCAAATCATTTTCGATAAAGCGCCGGTCGTCCGCAATGGCATGCATTTCAGGTTGATAGAAACGGTGGACGCCCTTGCCAGCCGCTTTCGCAGCGTAGAGTGCAAGATCGGCGTTGCGGGTCAATTCATCCGAATTATCCCCATCAAGCGGCGATAGCGCAATCCCGATAGTCGCGCCAATCTGAACCGAACAATCATCAATCGTGTAAGGAAGTGAGAGACGCGAAACAATTGACTCAGACAATTGCGTCAGTTGCAGCCGATCCACCACTTCAGGAATGAGGACCATGAATTCGTCGCCGCCAATCCGGCCGACCTGACCAGATGCACCAACAACCCGCGCCAATCTTTGCGACACCTGCTTTAACAAGGCGTCGCCGACAGGATGGCCAAGCGTATCGTTGACATTTTTGAACCTATCGAGATCAAGCATGAACAACGCGCAATTTGCCTGCCGTGATTGGTCGGCATGCAACAGGTTTTCGAGCGTTTTGCGCATCATCGTCCGGTTTGGTAATTCGGTCAGGCCGTCATACAGCGCAAGCCGCGCTGCATCTGCCTCTGACTTGCGTTGTTCGGTTAGGTCCGTGCCGCTCCCCATGAAGCCTTCAAATCGACCATTGCGCCCCTGAAGCGGGGTGCCCGACAATGACCACCAACGATCCTCCATTCCGGCTGCACGAACAATTAAATCCGAAAAAGAAAGCCCAGCGGAAAGCGTAAATTCGACAGTATGTTCAGCCTGCGCAGTTCCGAAATCTGCAACATGATCACTTGTGATTAGATCAGAGAACGGCTTGCCCTTAACATCTTCCATCTTCACGCCAAGACGCTTGACAAGTGGCGGCGATAAATAAGCGATGTTTCCGCGTAAATCTGTTCGCCAGAACCATCCCTGGCCGCTGTTTTCAAAGTTTGCCAGCATCCGCCGCGCTGTCTGCCCACGTTGATCGACCTCGCGCTGGTGTTTGCCGATGTGCCAATGCTTTTTCGACTGGGCATAGGTCATGACGATGATGAGTGCGCCAAAAGTGAGATGGAAAAGGGACCAATCCGACATCCCCGTCACAAACAAGAACGCAAGCATCAATCCGCCTAGGCGCGACAAAATGGCGGCCGGAAACGCCGTTGAGGCGAGTAAAGATATCGCCACGGCCGCCAGCGCGGATCCAGCCGCTATCTCTTGCTGGCCAACCAGCGATGATGCGAGCAGCCCCCACGCTAACCCAGCAACAAATGAATAGGCCGTCAAGATAATCGCAGCCGACCGCGGCGCAATCGCGGCCAATCGCTTCCGGGCAAAGCCCGTCGAGAACAGCATCTCGGCCACAGGGACCATAGTGGCACCCGCAAACAACCACAGACCAATTCCATCAGGCGCGCGTGGCTGATCCGATCCAAAGAGCAGCCAAACAACGATGACTAACGCCAAAGAATGCGCTAACCCGCTCCAGAACGGACTCCTGGCGGCCAGAAACAAGGTTGCGCGATTATCCCGGTCCGATGCGCCATCAGCTTCGGGTACCGGAATTCCCAAAATCTCTAGGAAACGCGGGGCATTAACCGGCATATCCACACTATTGGTCAATGTTTCACGAAGGCGGATGGCCATTTTTTCCCCAACTACCCAATATGCGCTGAACAATCACGGAAATATCCCGCGACACATTCCTATGCGACAATGGTTAAGGGGCTATAAACCAAACAAAATTTTAT
The DNA here is from genome assembly GCA_031409315.1 of Sphingomonadales bacterium. Taxonomy (GTDB): domain Bacteria; phylum Pseudomonadota; class Alphaproteobacteria; order Sphingomonadales; family Sphingomonadaceae; genus Aquisediminimonas. The sequence goes on from JANNWX010000049.1 coordinate 5,855, forward strand.
GAATGAGGCCGCATTTTCAGCCCCAGCTCGTCCTTCATTTTATCAGGCCAAATACACCGATTAAGAGTGGATCATTGGTCGCCTGTGGATTGGCCCTGATCGCGGATTCTTCGCGGGCAATCGCGCGGTAGATGGCATCCGACGCCTTGGTGCTGACATCGTCACGCAAACTGGCAAAATCGATGCCCGTCGCATATTTAAGGGCTTCGTTAACAATCGCAGAATCGAACAGCCGAAGCCCGTTGTCGATCCCGGGAACCATAGCGGTCACAAGGGCCGTTCCCATGCGGTCTTTCAGAAAATCAGTCGCCGCCGATGGCCCGCCGCGTACAAGACCAAGGGCATCGTCGATGCCTACCGATTGCACTGCGTCGGTCACAATCGGGGCCGCAATTTCAGCGCCTTTTTCCGCAGCGCGGTTGACCTGACGTGTCAAACGGTTGCGAAAAGCGTCGCTGCGCAAAATTGCCGAAACAATGCTGGTCGCCCGGATGCCGCCAAGCGCTGCGGGCACGTCAATGCGTGCCAGTTGGTCGTCAAAAAAGCCATTTTCGCGCATCAGAGAGGCGAATGCTCGCTGTGCCGATAATGACAATAAACGCCGGATCGCATCGACCAAGCTGAACCCTGTTCCTCCGGCACAGCCCGGTAATGTCAAGACTGGCAGGATGGCCGTAGCACCCAGCAGTGACCGGCGACTAAACGTGATCGACATAACAATACTCCTTGTCCAACAGTGAGAGTTTAGGCTTAGTTTTATGGCGCACAAGTCAAAGCTGGTCTTTTGCCATCCGATCACGTTATGCGACACGATCAGACTCTTCATAGGACAGTCAGAATGGCCCGCAAATTTCTATACATCATTGCTACGCTGATCGTGCTGATCATCGCTGCGGCCATAGCTTACCGGCTGTTCGGGCTGGAATTGATGCGCATTGCGATGGTCCCAAAAGGAGAATTTTCCAAACCAGCCAGTGTCAAAATCGAAACCTACGCAGACAGCAAGATGTGGATTGCCCGACCCGACATTCCGGGCAATCCATCGCAATTTGTTCCAAAGGGCGCGGCATCACGCAAAAAGGGCACAGCCGCCGTCTTTTTCATTCATCCAACATCCTTCATTACTTTTAGGTCAGGGGCCAAATGGAACGCGGCGCTAAATGACAAG
>JANNWX010000050.1:0-7508 GCA_031409315.1 Sphingomonadales bacterium
CATCCCTATCACCGCGAAGGATAGGATCAGTCGCCCATCTGCACCAAGAGTTTGTCAATCTTGCGCCCATCCATATCGACAATTTCAAACCTATAACCCTGCTCGGTGAAATGCTCCCCTTCGCGCGGTAGGCGCTTCATCACATCGAGGACGAAGCCAGCGACGGTGGCAAAATCGCGGTCATCGGGTAAGGTTAAGCCAAGCTTTTCTGCCAGCGCGTCCGCCGTCATCCAACCCGCGATCAGGAAACTGCCGTCTTCGCGTTCGATGACTGCGGGATCATCACCGTCGTCCTGATCCGATGCAAATTCCCCGGCAATGGCGGAAAGCAAGTCGGCAGGTGTGACAATACCTTCAAAATGACCATATTCGTCGTGGACAAAAGCAATCGGCACGTCGGCTTTTTTGAGCGCGGCAAGCACGTCCATTGCGTCAACCTGATCCGGGACAATGGGTGCTTTGCGCATCAAGGCACGCAAGTCGAGTTTACGCCCCTCCAATTGCGCCACCACAAGATCGCGCGCCTGAACCACACCAATGATATTATCAACTGAGCCTTCACCAACCGGCATCCGGCTGTGCGGGGTGGCGAGGATCGCATCACGGATGGCCGCCGGATCGGCGTCAACATCAATCCAGTCAATCTCAGTGCGCGGCGTCATCACTTCGCGCACGGGGCGATCAGCTAAGCGAACCACGCCCGATATGATCGCCCGTTCGCTTTCTTCGATAAGGCCTGATTTGCTGGCTTCGGCGACAATCAAGTGCAATTCCTCTGCTGTCACATGGTTCTCGGACTCGCGGTTCATCCGGAGCAAATGGAAGATTAGTGCACTGGTGCGGTCCAGCGCCCAGACGAACGGGGCCGTCAATTTGGCCAGCCACAGCATCGGCACCGCCATGATGATCGCAATCGGTTCTGGGGATCGCAGGGCGAATTGTTTGGGAACAAGCTCCCCGATCACCAGCGAGAAAAAAGTTGTCACTGCAATAACAAGAGCAAGGCCGACATTGGCCGCCAATTCCGGTGCCAGGCCTAGGGCTGCAAACCGCTCACCGGTCGGCCCGCCAAGGCTTGCGCCCGAATAAGCACCCGCAATGATCCCAATCAGGGTGATTCCAATTTGCACGGTCGATAAAAACCGGCTTGGACTGGCGGCAAGCGCCAGTGCCGTTTCTGCCCCGCGTCGCTGATTTTTGCGGGTCACCGATTCCAATCGTGCCTTGCGGGCGGAAACAATCGCCAGTTCAGACATCGAAAACACGCCGTTGAGCGCAATCAAAGCGAGGATGATGGCAACGTCACCCCAAGGATAAGGTGTGAGAATGACTGTATGAACGGATGTAGGCATGATGCTGTCACTTCATTGCAGCCAAACGGCAAGAATCACAAGGATTGACGTTTGGCCGTGAAAAAACCCCGTAACTGGGATGCGGCCTCATCGGCGCCAAGCCCGCCATAGACTTCGGGTCGGTGGTGGCAGGTTTCCTGCGCAAATACCCTTGCGCCGTGTTCAACACCACCGCCTTTGGGGTCTGGTGCCGCGTAATAAAGGCGCGCAATCCGGGCATGGACAATTGCCCCGGCACACATGGCGCAGGGCTCTAGCGTGACCCAAAGGTCGCAGCGGTCGAGGCGTTCATTGCCAAGCACCAATGCTGCGGTCCTGATCACCGCTATTTCGGCATGTGCCGTCGGGTCGAGCTTGGCGCGCATTTGATTACCTGACGCCGCAATCACGACGCCGTCGCGCATGATGACAGCGCCAACCGGCACCTCTCCCGCTTTCGCGGCAGCCTGCGCAAGGTCAAGCGCCAAACGCATCGGTTCTGGCAATTTTATCGTCATTTCTCGCTCGCCGAAAAAACGCCGTCCCAATCTGCACCGGGCGATGTTGCGGCAAAGATAAGAATGCGATCACGGTAGAGCGCATAGAGCTTACCCAAGCCGTAGCGGGTTGCCTCATCATCCTGATGATCGAGCAAATCACCTGCGGCTCCCCAGTCTTGGCGGTGGTAGGCGTCAAGCATGGCAATGTGGTTGGTTGCAAAGGCCCCGAACAGGGAATCGCCAGACAAGGCTTCATCTCCCAAAAGCACATAGACGGTTTCCGGCGCATCCCGCCCGACAACCCGGACCTTATCCAAAACAAGGGTCGCAAAGCCGGGCAGATGGCCTTGCAACGCGCTGCCAATGGCGATTTCGACGCCGTAATATTTGGTCAACCCTTCGATGCGCGATGCAAGGTTCACCGTGTCTCCGATCAGCGAATAAGATAATCTTTGCGCTGATCCCATATTCCCGACGCAACATGGCCCGGCATTCAGCCCGATTCCAATCTTCACGTCGCCGGGCCAGGGTTCTGCGTCCTGTGCCTGCATTTCCGGATTGAGCGTCCGCAACCGCGCAACCATTGCCAACGCCGCCCGCGCGGAATTTTCATATTGGTCGGGGTCATCTAGCGGGGCATTCCAGAATGCGAGGATGGCGTCGCCGATAAATTTGTCGATTGTCGCCTTTCGACCCAATAAAATATCGCACATCGGGGTCAGGAACGCGATCAGGAAGCGGATGATGTCTTTGGGGTTAAGCTTTTCTGAAATGCGTGAGAAACTTCGGATATCGCAGAACAGCACGGTCATATCGCGCTCTTCTCCGCCCAAATCCAACTGATGCGGATCGTCGGCAATCCGCTTGACAAGTTCGGGTGATAGATAACGGTCAAAGGCGTTGTGAATATAGGCGCGTTGCTTTTCCTCGCGGTAATATGTCAACACGGTTTCCAGCACATAAGCTGCGGTTATCCCGATCACAGGATAGGTCGGATCGAGCAGGAATTGGTATTTTGTAAACGCGTACCAGCTGCCAGCGATTATTCCGCCGACAAGCAGCGCACCAACAATTGCCCCCTTCGTCGCCCCCAGCCGGGGCAGCGCCAGCGCAAGGCCAACGCCCAGAACAAGCAACAATGCGCGCTCAAACCCCGCGCCCCAATCCGGCTGGCTTAAGAACCGGCCTAGCACCATTTGTTCAACCGCTTGTGCGTGGACCATGACGCCCAGATCGCGGTCCTGAAGCGGCGTCGCCACCAAATCGCGCAATCCGATGGCGCCCGCACCAACGAAGACGATCCGGCCCCCAAAAGCGGTTTCCAACTCCGCCTGTGTCATCTTGCCGGACAGGATTTTCCATGCCGGCACGACCCGGTCGGGGCGCGGTTGGGTATAGTGCATCCACATTTCCCCTGCCCGCGTTACCGGCACTTCAAAATCGCCGACTTTGATCGACACCATATCGCCGGGCGCACCGCCCATCTCTCCGCTGCCATCACTGGTCTTGAGGATGATCGAGCCAGCGCCCTGCGCCGTTCGCAACGCATCGAGCGACAATGACGGCAGCAACTGACCGTTTTGCATGGCCAGTAGGGGCGCGCGCCTGATGATCCCGTCCCGGTCGCCAACCAAACTGACAAAGCCGTTGCCCGTCGCCGCCGCTTCAAGCTGGGGCAGTGGCAACACCGCATTTGAATATCGCGTCACCGACCTATCGGGCGGTGATCCCGAAACTGCCAATCCCGCCTTTGGGTGCGCGGTTCCGCTTTGACCGGATTGAGTCAGGAAAAAACCGCTAACAACGGGGGTTTTCGAAAATGTATCGGCCAAGCGGTCGTCATTATCGGGCAAGCGACTGAGCGCGGAAATGGCCCCCTCCATTCCTTCCTCCTTGCGCAACCTTTCAATGATCCGCGCCGGCGAGGTCCGGTCGGCCTCTGAAAACACAATATCGAACGCGATTGCCGACGCTCCCGCATCCGCCAAGCGTTTGGTCAACAGCGCCACATCAGTGCGCGGCCAAGGCCATTGGCCAAAGCGGCGGATGGTTTCATCATCAATATCAACAATCCTGACCGGTGCGTCTTCATAGGCGCGCGGGGCCGCCCGCTGGAACGCATCAAAGACCTGCAAGCCAACTTGCGATAGAACCGGAACGCCAAAAAACTGGAGCGCAGCAATAAAAGCCACAGCGGCCAATCCGGGGAGCGAGAGGCTCGCCTTGCTCCGGGAAAAAGCCGATCCCTTGCGCACGATGGATTTCAACATGTCGATCATCTTTGTCATCATGAAACAAAATAAATGTGCCGTCTTGTAGATTTTATCCAATTCGTTCTTGTGCGACTCACCTATATGATATGGTTAGATGACAATGATGGGCCATTTTCGGCCTTTTAGGGGGAAAGATGAAATTGACCGTTTTTCGCAGCCTTGCCTTATCGGGCGTGGCTTTAGGTGCGGCAAGCTTTGCCCAGACTGCGCTGGCCGCCGCTTCGCCCGAAGCTGAAATCAACGCGCTGGTGGATGCATCACAGTCCCCAGCCGGGGCCATTGCGCAGGCGCGACAACAATCGCAGGCGGGTGATTTGCTCGGCGCGGCAGCAACGCTGGAAAGCGCCTTGCTCCAAAACCCTGACGCCCATGACGTGCGGCTGTCCTATGTCGCAACCTTGTGCCGGCTCGATGACAATCAGGCGGCACGTCTGGAACTTGCAAAACTCAACGGCCAAACGCTTGCGCCGTCGGACTGGGAAAATGTCGCACAATCCTGTGGCAATGTGCAAAAACCTGACGCGCCAACCGCCGGGAGCAGCGACGGCGTCAACGGCGAGGTATCGGCAGGGTTGCTCTACGAAAGCGACTCCTTTGGTGCTTTGGGCGTTCAGTTCGACATTCCAGCCGTGGCGGCGATCCGCGCTGACGGGCTTGCACTGGTTTCTGCGGTCAAATTGAATGGCCGAACCGCATCGGGTTCGGGGTTTCTTTATGGCGGCCTCTCTGCGCGGACCAAGAACGATGTCAGTGGTCCCCGTTCTGAATATCAAATTGGTGAAATCGCGTTTGGATACGGGCAACAATCAGGGCGCGGTGGGCTGGCATTTGGCGCGGTCGTCCGCCACGGACGGATCAACGGTAGCCCGTTCGTCACCGAATTTGGTGCGCAGTCGGAACATAGTTTTGGCACTGGTGAACATGGCCGCATCATCGTGCGCGGCGAAGTTTTGCGGCAGGATTATAACGGCTCTACTGCCTTATTCTCACGCGATGGTGAGCGTTTTGACCTATCTTTGGCATGGGAGAGCCGACCAACCGAAGATAAGGTCATTACAGTCGGATTTGGCCTTGAGCATAAGTCAGCCAAAACAAAGACCGAAGGATATAGCGGCGCGCGGCTGTTTGCGGGCGCGAGGCTGCCGATCAGTTCAAACGGAACCTATGCCAACCTTTCGTCCACCTACCGCTACAGCAATTATAAAAACCCGCTGATCGGCGCAGGTAAAATCGATAACCGGCTGTTCAACCGCATCGCCATCGGCACCCCGATTGGCACCAGCGGAATGAACATCGAGGGCGCGGTCAGCCATACAGCACGCGGCTATAACAATGCGATCAACCTGAACAATTACGACAGCTTTGGCGCGGAATTGCGGTTGATCTGGAAATTCGGGAAGTGAAGGACATGACAATGACCAAAATGAACATCCAAAAGCTGCTCGCAGCGACGCTTCCCGCTCTGGCGTTGGTGTCAACGCCTGCCATAGCCCAAACTGTGGGCGTGAACGCGGCCGTGCGGAATAACGTCCAAATGACTAGCCAGGCCAATCCGGCGATGCACCGTGCTGTGGTGAAAGAACGGGTGGCCTTGGGCAATGATATTGTCAGCGGGCCTGCCAGCGCGCTGCAAATACTGTTATTGGATCGCACCAGCTTTACCGTCGGGGCCAATGCGCGGGTCAAAATCGATCGCTTTGTCTATGATCCAAGCCGGTCGGCAAGCGTCGTTGGTGCCTCTGTTGCCAAAGGCGCGTTCCGGTTCATGTCAGGCCGGGCGACACATGCCAACCCCGGCCAATCATCAATCAATACGCCCGTCGCTTCTATCGGCATTCGCGGGACGATTGTCGAAGGCGTCGTGGGGGAAGAGGCGATTCGCATTGCGCGGGCCGAAACAGGGATGACCATGCCGGGTGATAGTGACGGGGCAACAGCGTCGTTGATCGTATTGCGTGGGCCAGGCGCGCGGACACAGGGCGGGGAAATTCACGGTGCAATTGATGTCGATGCCAGCGGCAGCCGGGTGTCGGTTGATCGCGCCGGGATGGCCGTTTTCGTGCCCGGCCCCAATCAAGCCCCAATTGGCCCGTTCATGCTGTCTGACACCGGTTTGGCCGCGCTTCAGGCCTTGTTGCTGACCACGCCGTCCCGCCGCGCGGCGGGTGCTTCGCCTTGGGTTGCCAACCCGATCATCGACTGGGTCTTTGAAAGCAGCGAAGAAAGAAGTAGCCAATCGCCCGGGGAATCGTTCATCCTAGGATAATCTCCGCAGATTAGCGGCAGGTGTTGACGAACGCGACACTTGCCGCTAACCGCGCCCCTTTCCGGGCTAACCGAAATAGAGGTAATATCATCATGTCGCGCATTTGCGAACTGACCGGCAAGGGCCGTCAGGTGGGTCACAATGTTTCCCACGCCAATAACAAAACCAAGCGGACCTTTTTGCCCAACCTGCAAAATGTGACGTTGATGTCGGATTCGCTGGGTTCAGGCGTGAGGCTGCGTGTTTCGACGCACGGTCTGCGTTCGGTTGAACATGTCGGCGGTCTCGACAATTGGCTGGCCAAGACTGCCGAAGACAAATTGAGCCTGAAGGCCCGCCGTCTGAAGCGCGAAATCGTTAAAAAAGCGGTTGCGGCTTAATCTGATAGCCTGAACTTCAGCAGCAAAGTCCGCTGGATAAACAGAAAATTGTCATCGGACAGGATCCAGATAATGGGTCCGTCCGGACTATCTTCAATGGCTATGGCTTCAAAATTGTCATGGGCAATTGGCGGTTCAAACCGCGCGATCAGCGTTCCTGAAACGCGCGCGTAGGGCTTGAAATCATCCGGATCAATCGCAGTTAGCCTTACGGTAAAGCTAAACGGCAGCGCAAATCGACGATTGAGCACCAGAATGCGACCATCGGGCAATTGTGCCGCATCAACTGGCAGAAAACCCGGTGGTGGCTGATACCGCAGGCGCATCGCACGTGCACCGCTTTGCGTCGGATCACCGTCAAACAACAACATCGGCGATGTGACCGCTTTCACATTGCGATCCTGTTCTGCAATGATCAGGAAACGGCCGTCTTTCAATCTGGTCATTGCTTCCGGGCCGCCCGTTTTTGGCCAGTTTTTCATCTGCGAAGGGCTGAGTTCCACAGCCGCCCGGGCATCGGGGTGATCCATACGACAAATGGCATTGCGCGATTCAAGGCCGATCCAGAACCCACCACTGACCGGATCATGAGCGAGCGATTCAGAATCGCGGGCGGCCTTGGTATCTCTGCGCCCGCATCCCGTGGGCAATTCGGTTACCAATGCTTTTGAATGCGGTTTGACGGGCCTCTCTGCAAACCGGAATAAAGTGCCCGCATCACTTACAAAAGTCATGTGGCCGCGCTCGATAACCAGACC
>JANNWX010000051.1:0-12981 GCA_031409315.1 Sphingomonadales bacterium
GCGCCAGACTTTGCTGCCATCGTCGCGGCCTGGCATGCCGATCTGGCGTGAACAGCTGTTTTCATGGATGTTGCGTAATGCGGAAAGCGCGATGGAATTCTTCCGCTTGCCAACCAACCGGGTTGTTGAGCTTGGCAGTCAGGTCGAGATTTAGGAAGGCAGTTGACCCCCCTATGTCGGCTGACTATAGCCCGCGCTTCCAAATGAGGCGGAGTAGCTCAGCTGGTTAGAGCAGCGGAATCATAATCCGCGTGTCGGGGGTTCGAGTCCCTCCTCCGCTACCACCCGAAACGCCAAGGCTGACATGAGCAAAACCACCCATAGCCGTATGTTAATTCTTGGTTCGGGTCCAGCCGGCCTTTCCGCCGCCATCTACGCAGCGCGTGCCGGATTGAACCCGATTGTGGTGCAGGGGCTCCAGCCCGGCGGGCAATTGACGATCACCACCGACGTTGAAAACTATCCCGGTTTCCGCGATGTGATCCAAGGGCCTTGGCTGATGGAAGAAATGACGGCGCAGGCCGAACACGTCGGCACCACAATGGTTTATGACATCATTGTCGATGTTGATCTTTCCCAACGCCCGTTCAAACTGACCGGCGATGGCGGCGACATTTACATGTGTGAAACTTTGGTCATTGCAACTGGTGCACAAGCCAAGTGGCTTGGCCTCGACAGCGAAACCGCAATGCAGGGCAAAGGTGTTTCGGCCTGTGCAACCTGCGACGGATTTTTCTATCGTGGTAAGAAAGTTGCCGTCATCGGCGGCGGTAATACAGCCGTTGAAGAAGCGCTCTACATGACCAACCATAGTCAAGACGTGACGTTGATCCACCGCCGCGATTCCTTGCGCGCAGAAAAGATTTTGCAGGACCGGCTGTTTGCGCATCCACATATCAAAATTCTCTGGAACAAATCCATCGAACGTTTTGTTGGTGGCGGTGAACCCGAAGGGCTTGTCGCCTTGGCGCTTAAAGATACGGTGACGGGCGAAGCATCGACATTGGACGTTGACGGTGCATTTGTCGCCATCGGTCATAGCCCGGCAACCGCATTATTTGCGGACAAACTGCCGATGGACGACGGCTATCTGTTGGTAGAAAAAGGAACTTCACGCACCCAAGTTCCGGGCGTTTTCGCAGCGGGTGACGTGACGGACAAGATTTACCGACAGGCGGTGACGGCAGCGGGTATGGGCTGCATGGCGGCGCTCGACGCTGAAAAATTCCTCGCGCACACGGATTTTGCTGCTCACTGATCAGATCGACAATGCGTTCAACAGTGTTTCGACGAGGGCTGCATGGTCGGACTCGTTGGCAAAGCTGTGCGACGTGCTGTCCAGTGCTGTCACCGTAATGAACGGATTGTTGCGCGCCTTTTCAAAGAGGGGTTTCCCCCAAACGTCGGTAAAGGCAAGTGCTGTTGCGTCGCGTTTGGCCAGAAGAATGAAGGTCGGGAATGGGACATCGGTGAGTCTATTGGCAACCGATTGCGCCAAAGATGATTGCTCGGCTGGCTTGGCAAGCCGCCACAGGCCGCCGATCAGCTTCTTCAGGTTGATCGCACCCGTAAAAAGGCTCATCCACGCATGCGGATCTTTCAAGCGTTCGGCATAGCGCGCTTTGATTGCTGCAGGCGGCGGCAGGTCGTCATGACGTTCGATAACCCAGATATTGCCGAGCACCAGTGCCGCTATCCCATCCGGGTTATGGAGGAGCAATGCCGTGGCCGCATCGCAATTGCCAAAGGCGATGATGGACGTCAGGTGGGGACAGTGTGCGTGAAAAGTGGCAATCGCCGCTGTGACATCTGGCCCGCTGGTCGTGAATTCGCCATTTTCGCCCTCACTATCGCCGATACCGCGCCGGTCGAACCGGAAGACCGGATGCCCATATGCGGCTATTTCTGCGGCGAGCATGGCCATGCCACGGTGCGCACCCATACGGACTTCATTGCCGCCCGAAACGATCAACAAGCCGGTCGATCCGCTTCCAACGTCAAGGGTGGCCGCCAATTGCGCACCTTCGCACGCAAAATTCAGGATATTGCGCATGTTTTTACCCATGACTCGATGTCAGACAGGATCGCCGCCCGCAATAGCGGATCATCGCCCGGCTCGCTTCGGCGCCAGACCGGGCTTCCTGCCAAGCGGGCGTCGGCCTGTGCCGCTTCGGTTTCCAGCCTCACGGTCCTGACACCGGGAATCGTCGCCGGACTGACATTCGCCAATGCATCAAGCAGTGATTTTTGCACGGCATGGCCCGCGACCATCATATGATCTGACTTGGTTCCGTCATGCGTCGCGCTGGCCAGTTTCGTGCGCATCAAATCACGCACAAGGCGGGAGCCTGGCTCTGGCGACAAACGCCAATTACGGCTGCATTCAGTCGCATTATCAATGAGTGCGCCGCTTCTAAATGATGCCGACAATACCATATCGCAGTCCCGGCGGATATGGTCGGCCGCTGATTTTAGCGCCTCAGACCATTGATCGAGCGATACGACCGCGATGTTGGTTTCGCTTTCGCCGGTTCCGGGTAGATCAGGTAAGGCCGTGCCGATGCCACGTTCTGCCAGTGACCGCATGACCGAAGTGAGGATGTGGCGCAGGCGATTGGCTTCTTCGAAAAAGGGCTGAATAAGGATGATCTGGATTGGTTCATCACATCCAAAGCGCAAGATATGTTCGCTTCCACCCGACCAGGAATAAGTCTCGATCATCCCTCCGCCTTGCGTTTGGCGAACCGTACGAGGCCGCCGAAATCTTCAAGCATATCCCCGTCGACTTCATCATCATCAATGGTGATGCCCAGCCGGTCTTCCAATTCGGTCAGTAGATTGGCCACGGCCATCGAATCAAGTTCGGGCAGTGAGCCGAACAGACCGGTTGTCGCGCTAAATCCGTCCACCCGATCTTGACTGACGCCAAGTATGTCGCGGATGACGTCACGAACCAATTTTTCGACGTTTACAGTGTCGCCCATACCATATCCCTATTGCACAGTTTTTCGACGAACCAGCCTAGAAACCCAAGCCTTCATTGCCCCGAATAGCCCGGTAATCGTTTTCGGATTGTAAAGGCTGATCTGGAAGAGAATGTCCCGCTTATCCATCCAGTCTGCTTTGTACCGATCATCGCCGGTTCCGTAATCGATGACATCAACCCGGTCGACATCGATGGCATGGCGAAACATGGCGGCGCTTAGGACAGTTCCTGCGGAAAGTTCTGCGGCATCAGCACGGTAGGCGAGTTTGTGGATAATCGCCCGATCATTTTCCGTTGTCCACAACTGGGCAGCAATCGGGCGACCATCATGCCGCGCGATGCCAAGGCGCAGCGCCCCGGCTTGGCCTTTGGCCTCGACCATTGACCTGACGAAGGCGAGGGATCCTTCTTCACCTTTCCAGCTTTCTGCATAAATTTCCTCATAGATAGCCCATGTGGTGGCATCAAACTCAGTATGGATTTCGCAGGTCGTGCCGTATTTTTTGAGCTTGCGGTCATGCGTGCTGCGCACTTGCCCGGGGCGTTTCGCCCAAAATTGTGCGAACGTCTCGCCTGTTACATCAATCGTCCAGCTCACCGTTTTTGTTGACTTGAAGCCGATCCAGCCGCCGTTGCGAAATCCCGACAATATTAAGTCCGCAGACCCATCGCTTTCTGGAACTGGTGAAAGTTCGATTTGTGAAACCCGCGTTGCAAGTCGCATCGCCATGTCTGTGACCAGTGCGGTTTTCGCGCTGCGGTCCGTATCACCTGAAAATACGGGCCGAAAGGCGAGGGTATACCAATTGGTCAAGCTGGCAGCAGTGCGCGCAGTGCGGTGTTCCAGAAACAGCCACGCTTCTGCTGTGTCGGTCTGCGCATGCGCAATTATCGGGCTTTTTTGAGGTGAAGAATATCTCGAAACTCGGTGAAACCAATGGAGGCGATCAAACAATATATTTTGATGTGACCGATCGAGTCGTCCTTGGGCAGCCTGTTCAACCGCGTCAAAATCGTTGAACAACTCTCCCTTAACCCGCATGTGATATTGCCCCCGATTGTAACCTGTTTCGCAACAAAGGATTGACCGTGCAAGGCCCCGACGCAACGCCATATCCGCTCGATCATCTCGCTTGTCGCGGTGCGCATGATAGCATTGCGTTGGTAACAAAAACTGAATCAATCGGTTTTTCGACGCTTGACGCCATGACTGGGCGGTTGGCGAACGCTTTGCGCACCTCAGGATTGCGCCCCGGAGACCGAGTAGCAACATGGCTGAACAAGACAGTGGATGCCTGCATCATGCCACTTGCCGCGGCCCGTGCTGGCCTTGTTCATGTGCCGATCAACGCCGTGTTAAAACGGGCGCAAGTTGCGCATATTTTGGCAGATAGTGGAGCTAAGGCGCTTATCACAGGTGCGGGGCGGGCAGATTCGCTTGTGAAAAACGATCTTCCCATGGGCTGCACACTTTGGCTTGAAGAGCGGGCGACCGCAGCGCGCGAAACAGGCGCCATGCTTCCGCCTTCAAATTGCGATCCGAACGATCTTGCTGCGATCCTCTATACATCGGGTTCCACTGGAAAGCCCAAGGGGGTGATGCTCAGCCACGCCAATCTATGGCTCGGGGCTGTCAGCGTCGCCCACTATCTGAAAATCACTCCTGAAGACCGCGTCCTCGCACTGCTTCCCTTGAGTTTCGACTATGGTCAAAACCAGCTGCTGTCGACATGGGCCGCCGGTGCCACAGCAGTTCCACTAGATTTTATGACGCCGCGCGAGGTCGTGAAGGCGGTCGAGCGGCATAAGATCACTTCGCTGGCTGGTGTGCCGCCACTTTGGGTCCAGTTGGTAGAGGCCGATTGGTCCGCCGATTCCACTGCATCCCTTAAGCGACTGACCAATTCTGGCGGCGCGTTGACACCGACACTGGTCCAACAGCTAAGGTCGCGGTTTAATGACGCTGACCTCTATCCGATGTACGGCCTGACAGAGGCATTCCGGTCGACATATCTTGATCCTGCGCTGGTCGCACGGCATCCGACATCGATTGGCAGCGCGATTCCCTTTGCCGAGATCATGGTTGTCGGGCGCGACGGCGCAGAAGCGGCAGCAGGAGAGCCAGGCGAGCTTGTGCACGCAGGGCCGCTTGTCGCCCAAGGTTATTGGCAAGATGCCGATCGCACCTCTTTTCGGTTCAAACCGGCTCCGCAATGGTCGCGTTTTGGCGGTATGGCGGTCTGGTCGGGCGATACGGTGCGTCGCGATGAAGACGGGCTTCTCTATTTTGTCGGGCGCGATGATGAAATGATCAAAACGTCGGGCAACCGGATTAGCCCGGGGGAAATTGAAGAGGTGGCCGTGGCCAGCGGAATTGCAGTAGAGGCTGTGGCCTTGGGAATAGCGGATGACAGATTGGGGCAATCCATCGCCTTGATCGTTCGAGCGAGAGGGGGGGTCGATGATCCGTCTGAGGCGTTGCGGCAGCATTTCAAGCGTGAATTGCCGAATTTCATGCAGCCGAAATTTGTCCAAGTCTGGAATGATTTACCCCGCAATGCGAACGGTAAGCTCGACCGCGCGGGCATCCGTGAACAATTCTTAAAAATGGATATCGCCGCATGAAGGCTATGGGATCGATTCCGCCGGGCTATGGCATTGAGGGCGACATGCTGACGATATCGGGGCACCGGGCCGACGTGCTGGTTCGCGATGCCGGTCGCACGCCGCTGTTTGTCTATGACATGGCAATGGTTCGCCACCGCGTTTCAGAATTGCGCACGGCGATGCCGGGTGAATTGGCGATCCACTATGCTATCAAAGCCAATCCGTTGCAGGAATTGGTCGGAAAAATGGCCCCCCTTGTTGACGGCCTTGATGTGGCTTCGGTTGGTGAAATGCAGGTCGCAGTCGCTTCGGGAAACCCGCATATTTCGTTTGCTGGCCCTGGTAAGCAGGATCATGAACTCAAAAGCGCCATTCAAAATGGTGTGACGTTGAACCTTGAATCAGAAGGCGAGGCACAGCGCGCCGTGACGATTGCCGAGACCGTCGGGATCACCCCGAAATTGGCAGTCCGGGTCAATCCCGACTTTGACCTTAAAGGATCTGGCATGCGGATGGGCGGCGGAGCCAAGCCGTTTGGAATCGACGCCGAACGGGTGCCAGAACTGGTTAAATGGATCATCAATTCCGGCGCAGAGTGGCGGGGATTTCACATTTTCGCAGGATCGCAGGCACTAGATGCCAATGCCATTGCGGATACCCAAGCCCAAACTGTCGCATTGGCCGCTGAATTGGCGCAAAAAGCAGGGCATGCGCCGCCCTTCGTCAATCTTGGCGGCGGGTTCGGGGTTCCTTACTTTCCGGGCGATACGCCGGTTAATATCGCACTGGTCGGCGAAAAACTGGCACAGCAATTTGATGTCCGGCCAGAAATTCTTGGTCAAACCAAATTTGCGATTGAACTAGGGCGCTATCTTGTGGCTGAGGCGGGGGTATACTTGACGCGTATTGTTGATCGCAAAATCAGCCACGGCGAAGTTTTTCTAATCACCGATGGCGGCCTGCATCATCAATTGGCGGCCAGCGGCAATTTCGGCACAGTCGTGCGGCGAAACTACCCTCTTGCGATTGCCAACAAGTTTGGCGCGGAAACAACCGAAACAGCGTCCGTAGTGGGCTGCCTGTGCACACCGCTCGACCGGTTGGGGGATCAGGTTGGCCTTCCGCATGCTGACCGGGGGGATATTGTGGCGCTGTTCATGGCCGGCGCTTACGGTGCGTCGGCCAGCCCGACGGCATTTCTTGGCCATCCTGCACCTGTTGAACTTCTCCTCGACGACTGATTCTTGGCGTCAATCCTAACGGTATATTCACCTCTTTGTTCCATAGCTGAAGCTGAAATTGGCTGCCTTTCGTCATGATGCGTGGGGGAGGTTGGCCGTAGTGAAGGTGCCGGAACATGCGTTTTATCCAGAATTCGAAGGTGTTGCTCGGGGTTAGCCTTGTTGCGCTCACGGTTTCGGGGTGTGCGGGACGTTCGTCAGGTCCGCAATTACCGCCCGCTGCGTTTGTTTCAATGCAAGAAGGGCCCGGCGAGGAATATGTGATCGGTCCGCTTGACCAATTGACGATCTTTGTGTGGCGTAACCCCGAACTGGGGGCCAAAGTGCAGGTGCGACCGGACGGTCGGATCACGACGCCCCTCATCACCGACATGCCAGCAGTTGGCAAAACACCAACGATGCTTTCGCAGGATATCAAGCTTCAGCTTTCAGAATTCATTCGCGATCCATTGGTTTCGGTCATCGTCGACAATTTTTCGGGCACTTATTCGCAGCAAGTCCGCATCGTTGGCGCGACAGCAAAGCCGGCGTCTATCCCGTTTCGCGCGAACATGACCTTGCTTGATGCCATGATTTCGGTGGGTGGCCTGTCTGAATTTGCAGCAGGTAACAAATCGAGGCTGGTTCGGTTCGACCGGTCGACAGGGCGTCAACGGGAATATGGAATCAAAATTGGCGACTTGCTCAAACGCGGCGATTCGCGCGCAAATGTACGGCTGCAACCGGGCGATGTAATCATCATCCCCGAAAGCATGTTTTGATCAGCGGTAGTGAATAGGCAGTTATGAATAGCATTTATGATCAGTTAAAGATTGCATTGCACAGCGTCTGGAAGCGGCGCTGGATGGCGTTGGGCGTTGCTTGGGCTTTTTGTTTGCTCGGCTGGTTACTGGTGAGCCTGATCCCCAACAGATACGAATCAGAAGCGCGGATTTTTGTTCAGATGCAATCATTGCTCCCGGACAAGATTGGCATTTCGTCTTCTGATCGCGCTCGCGATGTTGATCGAGTCAAACGAACACTCACCTCCACCATCAATCTGGAAAAGGTGGTTCGCGGAACAGACCTGTCCCAACAGGTATCGAGTAACCGTGAAGTGACCGAAATGGCGATCGGATTGCGCACCAAGATCAAGGTCATAGATCAACAGGAAAACCTGTTCCAAATCACGGCGACGTCTAACCAGGGCGGGCTATCAAACGCCCAGAATGCCAAATTGGCTAAGGACATCGTTCAAAAGTTGATCGACATTTTCGTTGAAGAGAATTTGAGCGGGGGCCGTGTCGAAACAAGCCAGACATTGCGCTTTTTGGATCAGCAATTGGCCCAACGCGAACTGGCCCTGCGCGAATCCGAACAAAAAAGAGTTGAATTTGAACAGAAATATATGGGGCTGTTGCCCGGTATAGGATCGGTATCACAGCGTATGGAATCGGCGCGGATTGAACTGACCCAGATCGAATCGAACTTGATTTCTGCGCAAAGTGCACTCGCGTCGATCAATGCTCAAATGGCGGGAACGCCGTCGACAATGGCAGGAGGCGGCGGATTTGGACCTGCGAGCGCGCGGGCGGCCGCACTTGAAGGGCAGATGGCCGAAGGCCAGGCGAGGGGGTGGACCGAAAGTCACCCAGACATGATTGCATTGCGCAACCAATTGTCGCGCGCGCGCACTGCCGCTGCTGTTGAACGGCGCAGCGGCGGAGGCGGTGGTGTGTCAAACCCAGCCTTTGGGCCTCTCAGGTCGTTGCAGGCGGAAAAGCAGGCGACAGTTTCGGCTCTGGTTGCCCGTAAGGGGCAATTGCAGGCCGAAATGGCACAGTATCAGTCCAAGAAAATCGAAGAACCCGGCGTGGCCGCGCAACAGGACCAGCTCAATCGCGACTATACTGTGATGAAGGCCCAATATGACAAATTGCTGGCAGATCGTGAAGACATACGGCTGCGCGGACAGATGCAATCATCAACCGATTCCGTCAAATTCCGGGTGATCGACCCACCGTCGAGTCCGCGTGCGCCGTCAGCCCCGGACCGGGTGCTGATGCTGGCTGGCGTCTTGTTCGCCGGATTGCTTGCCGGAGTCGCCGCCGCATTTGGAATGAGCCAGCTCCAGACGGGCTTTGTTACGGCCAATCGTTTGGCTGAGGTCACGGGCATGCCCGTTATCGGATCGATCAGCGAAGTTTTGACATCAGGCCAGCGCGAAATCGGTCGCCGTAAAATGCGTGCATTTGCAGGTGCGAGCGCGGCCCTTGGCGGCGCGTTTTTCGTGCTGCTTGTGGTCGAATTCATTCAACGCAGCGGTGTCGCGTGAGGATCAATAGATGAAACCGGACAATCCCAGAGCAGCTTCCGGATCGCTAATCGAGCGGGCGTCTGCGGTCTATGATTTCGAATCGATGCTGCGCGTTCCAAGCGTCCAGCCTGCCAACGATGCAAGCCCGGCGCGCGCGGATATTTTCGAACCGGACGTGGCGCTATCGCCTACGATTTCGAGGTCGCCCGCCGTTGTCGATTTGTCGAACTTGCGTCAAAAGGGGTTCATCCAGCCCGGTGCAGCCCCGACTATATTGTCGGAGGAATTTCGCCTGGTTAAGCGCCAGTTGTTGTTGTCGGCGCTTGGCGGCAGGAAGACGGCTGCAGTTGAGGGTGCGCGCGCCATTCTCGTCTGTTCGTCACAGCCGAACGAAGGCAAGACATTCTGTTCGGTCAATCTTGCGCTGTCGATGGCGAGCGAAAGCGATATTGAGGTTCTGCTGATCGACGCTGACGTTGCCAAGCCTGAGATTCTGTCAACATTGGGCATCGAAGGCGGCGCCGGGCTGATGGACGCGATTTCAGACCCTGCGGTTGATGTCGAGCGCCTCATAATCCCAACGTCGGTGCCGTCGTTGTCCATCCTTCCGGCTGGACGCCAAACGCATAGTGACACGGAAAAGCTGGCTTCGGCGCGAACACGGCTGGTGATTGAATCGCTGTTGGCGGCCAACCCGGCCCGGATTCTTATTATCGACACAGCCCCGGTGCTTGTTGCGTCGCCAGCCTCGGTCTTGGCCGCGCATGTTGGACAGATATTGATGGTCGTCCGCGCTGACCGCACGGGGGAAAGTGAATTACGCGAAGCTGTGCAACTTCTTGATGGCTGCAAGCATATCCAGATGCTGCTCAACGGTGCCAGCTATGCCGGTGCCAACCAGAAATACGGAACTTATTACGGACATGGAGGCTGACATGACAGTCCTATTCAAATCATTTGGAAAATGCGCATTTGCCGCCATTTTGGCGTCGAGCAGTGCGCTCTCGCCGGCGCATGCCCGCAAGGAAATATCGCCCTATATTGAGGTCGGCCAGGTTTTGACCGCTGACCTTAAGAATGGCGGCGATGTCTTGACCTATAGCAGTGTTGCCGCTGGCGTTGATGTCGCGCTGACATCGAGCCGCAGCGAGGTTCAGTTGAGTTACCGTTATGAAAGGCGGATCGGGTACCAGAAGCGCGTCAATGATCAGGATGTGCATACCGGGCTGGCGCGTGCGAAGATTTCCGTGGTGCCCGACTTGCTCGATTTCGAAGCCGGCGCAATCGCTACGCGGGCGCGCAGCGATATTCGCGGCGCGGCCCCGGTATCGCTTGCCGGAAATGTCGATAATATCACACAAGTCTATTCTGCTTATGCTGGGCCAACGCTGGCAACCCGGCTGGGTGATCTTGATGTGACCGCCGCATACCGGCTGGGCTATACCGCTGTCGAGGCGGGTGATGCCGTGCCGCTTGCGCCCGGACAGCCGCGTTTCGACTCTTATGACCATTCGCTAAGCCATGCAGCAACGGCAAGCGTCGGGATGGCTGCTGGTGTTCTGCCGTTCGGCTGGATGGTAAACGGCGGCTATAATCGAGACGATTCAGGTCAGCTCGACCAGAGATTTGAAAGCAAATTCGTGCGCGGTGATGTCACTGTGCCGGTGACGCCAACCGTAGCGATCGTCGGCGGCGTGGGATATGAAGACATTGAAGCCACACAGCGTGATGCGCTGCTTGGACCAGGCGGCGTTCCGGTTGTTGATGCCAAGGGGCGTTTTGTGACCGATCCGGCCTCGCCGCGCCGCCTTGCCTATAATGCCGACGGGATATTCTGGGATGCTGGCGTGCTCTGGCGGCCAAGCAGCCGGACCTCGTTGGAGGCGCGGGTCGGGCATCGTTATGGCAGTATGAGCTATACAGGATCGCTGACTTGGCAGGCCACGAAAGACAGCGGGCTGCAAATTGGCGTTTATGACACGGTCGAAACATTTGGCCAGCAACTCAACGATAATCTTGCTTTGCTACCGACCAGTTACCGCACAGCACGTAGCGGCCTTGGCAACGTTTTTGGCGGTTGCGTTTTCGGTGCTGCTGGAACGGGCGGATGTTTGAACGACGTGCTGAATTCCATCAACACCTCTGTCTATCGCAGTCGCGGCGTATCAGCACTATGGTCGGCTTCGCGCGGGCCTTGGACGACAGGTATTGGCCTTGGTTATGATCAGCGTCGATTTTCTGCGCCGGTTCAGGCAGGGACGTTTTCGTCTAATGGCCTGACGGACGAAAGCTGGTATGCCAATGGCTCGGTTCAATACGCCTTGTCGCGGAATTCGAGCCTGTCAGGCGATGTCTATGCCGCAATTTTTGATCCCGGCGTTGCCGGTGCGGGTAATGTTACCTCGACAGGCGGTACAGGAACTTATGCCCATGCGTTCGGCCGAAATCTTAGCGCGAGTGCCACGGTTGGCCTTTATTCCTACAAGCAAAAAGACTTTGGCAGCGACGTGACTGTCACGGCCGCCGCCGGCATGCGGTACACATTCTGATGCACAGCACCTTTTGGAGCAAATGATGTATAATGACCAATATGGGTTGAGCGGACGGCCATTCCAATTGACGCCCGACCCGCGTTTCTGGTTCGAAAGCGCAACCCACCGCAAGGCGATGGCTTACCTTGGCTATGGCCTGGATCAGGGCGAAGGCTTCATAGTCATCACCGGCGAAATCGGCGCAGGCAAAACCACGCTGGTTGGGCATTTGCTGGCCAAAATTGATCCCGCACGGATCAAAACCGCCACGATCGTTTCAACACACGTTGATCATGAACACATGCTCAAGCTTGTTTGCCGTTCGTTCGGGTTGAACACCGCCGATGCCGACAAGACGCACCTGCTGGCTGAAATCGAAGCGATGCTGCACACGAATGCGCGCGGTGGGCTTGGCACGCTGTTGATTGTTGATGAGGCACAAAATCTGTCCGTGGAGTCGCTCGAAGAGCTCAGAATGCTGTCCAACTTTCAAATCGGCGGGCGATCTACGCTCCAGATATTGTTGCTTGGCCAGCCAGAATTCAGAGAGAAAATTCAGGCGCCTATGCTTGAACAATTGCGTCAACGTGTTATCGCAACGCATCACCTATTACCGATGCAGGCTGATGAAATTGGCCCTTATATCCGCCACCGTATGGCACTTGTCGGGTGGACCGGTAACCCTGAGATTTCGGAGGCGGCCGCGGCCGCCGTCCACCAACATAGTGGCGGAATTCCGCGCAAAGTGAATATGCTGGTGAACCGGGCATTGCTGCTTGGTTCGGTTGAAAAAGCGTCGATTATTGATGCCGACATTATCAATTCTGTGGTGGCAGATCTCGAAGCCGAAGTTCCGCAAATCATTCGTGAGCCGATGCACTTCGCCAGCGAGTCAACGGCTTTCGGTATGGCCGCACGTGTGGCGATGCTTGAAGTCCAATTTGCTGAGCAGGATGCTGCGCTGCGGCGCGTTTTATCAATCCTGATCAATTGGGTTGAGGAGGATCGCCAAACAGGCGCAACTGCAGCTCACAGTGCCAGGCTTTGAGCAAGGGATAATGGTTCATGGTGCTCAATGCGCTTTCGGTCGATGTCGAAGACTGGTTTCAAGTCGGGGCATTCGAATCGGTTATTGACCGAGGCGACTGGTATGCGCTTGACCAGCGGGTAGACCGCAACACCAATATCGTCATGGATATGTTTGCAGAGCGCAACGTAAAAGGCACATTTTTTACCCTTGGCTGGATTGCAGAACGCTACCCGCAATTGATCCGCCGCATTGCCGCGCAAGGGCACGAAGTGGCCAGCCACGGCTATGGC
>JANNWX010000052.1:0-5580 GCA_031409315.1 Sphingomonadales bacterium
GAAGCTCATTTTGCCCATCGCGTCGATGATCGGGCGGGCGTCAAAGCTGGTGATGTCGATATGTTCGACGGTCGTGGAGAGCAGTTCGGCCTTGCGCTGTGCATCTATGCGAGAGTCGGTCATGTCTATTTCCCAGTCAGATAGGTTACAGGACTGGCACGGCATCTTTAAACAAGATGCCGCCCGCGGCCGGATCAACCGGCGCCGAGCGGGTAGGCAGAGATATTGCTGACAATATCCCTATACTGATTGCCTTATGGCTGTGACGTTTGACAGAGTCGAGACAGGTTGAGTGTATAGCGATGCCATGGGCTCATCACTCACTTCGATCGTATCACCCGTGCCAAAGCCGTTAAACCCAGTCCGCATTGCGCAGCCATAGGCGCCAAGCATCCCGATTTCGATATAGTCGCCCGCCTGAACATCTGCTGGAAGCATGAATGGGCCTGCCATATGGTCCATATCATCGCAGGTTGGGCCATAAAAGCTGAACGCCATATCTTTGGTGTCCGACTCTTCGTCGCGAAGGAGCGCGACTGGAAACCGCCAGCCGACATGGGCCGCATCAAACAAAGCCCCATACGCACCGTCATTGATATACAGTTCATCGCCGCGTCGCTTTTCAACGCGCACGATAAGCGAGCTATATTCGGCACAAAGTGCGCGCCCCGGTTCACACCACAATTCGGAGGAATAGCTGACCGGCAAATCTTCAAACGACCGGTGGATGGCCTCGAAATAAGTTTCAAGCGCAGGTGGTTCCATACCCGGATAGACGCTGGGGAAGCCGCCGCCGACATCGACGACATCCACAGTCACGCCGGATTCGACAATGGCTGCCCTAACCCGTTCCATCGCCTGAGTGAACGCAGAAGGGGACATTGCCTGTGATCCAACGTGAAAGCAGACGCCAAGCGCATCGGCCACTTGACGCGCGGCGATCAACAGATGTTTCATTTCGGCTGGTTCTGCGCCAAATTTTGCCGCAAGGCTCAGCTTGGCATGCTCAGACGAAACCCGGATGCGGACACACAAGGTCAGATCGGTTGCGCCACCCGTCGCCCGCACGATCTTGTCGAGCTCTTCAATCGTGTCGAGTGAAAAGGTACGAACGCCGTGATCAACATAAGCCTCACGAATGGCTTCTTCGGCTTTGACGGGGTGCATGAAGCACAAAACAGCCTCTGGCGCATGCGCGCGGGTCAAGCGGACTTCGGCAATCGATGCAACATCATAATGCGTGATGCCGCTTTCCCAGAGCAGTTTGATCAGCGCTGGCGATGGATTGGCTTTGACAGCATAAAGCGACCGCCCCGGAAACTTTTCAACAAAGTGACGGGCAGCACGCTGCGCGGCGTGCGGACGGATGAGCGTGACCGGCTCGACCGGACCTCGTTTCGCAATATCGATTCCGCAAACGGACCCGGTGGGGGCGGTAGCTAGCCCCAGCGCGTTATGATGGCTGTGCAATTCAAGGGACCTCCAAAAATTAGTGCGTTTTCAACAAGGCTGCCTTGCGGTTATTGGAAGTCCCCATGGGGCAGCGAATTGGGCGTATATGGTCAAAAAAGCCCTGTGTAAAGAAAAAGTGAATCGCCAGTTCCGGAGCAAAGCCATGCTAGAAATACGTGATAGAAAACCAGATTATTCAGGTGTTTATGACGCCTTTCTAAAAATTGGTTCGGTCGTCCCTGCGACGCCGCTTGTTCCGTTGATGGTCGATGGCGTGACGCTTTGGTGTAAGTGCGAATCATTGCAGCCGATGGGCGCATTCAAATTGCGGGGCGCGTGGTACCGATTGACCGCAATGAGTGCCGCAGAGCGTGCTTTGGGTGTTGTGGCTTTCTCATCTGGAAATCATGCGCAAGGTGTGGCTTGGGCAGCAGAGCGTTTGGGCATGCGGGCCACAATTGTTATGCCGTCAGATGCACCTACGTTGAAAATAGAAGGGACGCGGAGGTTGGGTGCCGACATTATCTTTTATGACCGCATGACTGAAAAGCGCGAGGAGATTGCGGGACAAATGGCGCGCGAACGGGGCTGCATTCTGGTGCCGAGTTTTGATGACCCTTGGGTCGTCGAGGGGCAGGGGAGCGCTGGGCTTGAGGCATTGGTACAGATGGAGGAAGTGGGGTTAGCCGGTCCTGACCTTGTCGTAACGCCCTGCGGCGGCGGCGGGCTTGCCTCTGGCCTGGCATTGGCCCTGCCGGACGCGCGCGTTGTGGTGGTTGAGCCTGCGGGATGGGATGATATGGGGCAGTCACTTCGGCTGGGGCATATCGTTCCGGTTGGCCCCAATCCGCCGCCAACGCGCTGTGATGCGCTTCAAACGCTCCATGTAGCACCGCTAACTTTCAATATCTTGCGAGGCCGAAACGTGACTGGGGTTTGTGTTGCAGAAACAGAAACTTTCGCTGCAATGCGGTTGGCAAAAAAGGAACTCAACGTAACATTAGAACCCGGTGGTGCAGTCGGCTTGGCCGCAATCCTCGCAGGCAAAGTCGAACCGGTCGACAGGACGCTCGTCATATTATCAGGCGGAAATGTCGATCCGCAATTGTTTGCCGGCATCATTGCGGGCTAGGATACAATGGTGGGGATTGATATTGTCTTGAGTATAGCCGTTTTGGCGACACTTGCGTTGTTCGCGGGCGGGCTTCGTTTGATAAAAATGTCCGTCAGTAAAAAGCAGGGCTGGCTGATGATCATCGCCGCCATCGTTTTGCTCGGCAATGTTCTGATTCTTGCCTGGCCTTAACCCTAACGGTCGGGCAAATTGTCCAACGTCCGCCGCACTTCTTGCAACACCGCGACACTGGTTTGAACGTCGCCAAGCGCAAGTCCTTCAAACAGTGGCTCAACTTCTGGCGTCATGGCGTCAAGCGCACGTGCGTGTGACGCCTGCCCCTCACTTGTTACGGTGACAACCCGGTCGCTATTTGTCCCAACCACCGGCATGCAATTGATCAGCCCTAACGCTTCGAGGCTGTCGACTTTGCTGGCCATGTGATCGTCGCTATCCTGAAACGCCCATGCGAGCGAAGAGACAGTCTCACTGACAATCCCGGTTCGCAAAAAATGATTGAGAATACCGAATTGGCCGGCGTTCAATTCGCCTTCGATCCGCCGTTCCATGCGGGTTCGCAATAAATGTTCGACGATGGCAATCTCGGTAAACAGGTCCAATACTGTTTTACGAAGTGCAGCGTTGAGGGACATCGGATCACTTTCTGGGATGTTACCGGATAGGAGAATTTGGATCGAGCCGCATATCGAGATAGCGATCAACCGACGTCATGAGCTGGGGCATTTCCGCTTCAAAAAAGTGGTTTGCTCCCTGAATTTCATCATGTTCAATCGTGATGTGGCGCTGAGTGCGCAGTTTATCGACCAGTTTCTGGACGGCATTTGGTGTAACGACTTCATCGTGCGTTCCCTGAATGATGATTCCCGACGACGGGCACGGTGCCAGAAACGTGAAATCATACATATTCGCCGGTGGCGCGACCGAGATGAAGCCCCGAATTTCTGGGCGACGCATCAACAATTGCATGCCGATCAATGCGCCAAAACTATACCCGGCGACCCAAGTCGTTTGGGCTTCTGGATGGATCGACTGGACCCAATCGAGTGCGGACGCCGCATCAGACAATTCACCAATCCCGTTGTCGAAAACGCCTTGGGATCGGCCAACCCCGCGAAAATTGAACCGCAAGGTTGCAAAACCGCGCCTGACGAAGGTTTGATACATCGCCTGACAGATGCGGTGGTTCATCGTGCCGCCCGCACTTGGATGGGGATGGAGAATCATCGCAACCGGTGCGCGCGGACGTGGGCCGGGGTTAAAACGGCCTTCAAGGCGGCCTTCGGGGCCGGGAAAAATGACTTCAGGCATGGATCTCGCAGACTAAATTCGAAAAGGATGCAGCGCAGGCTTTGCGCTGTTGGCGCGGCCTATATAGGAAGGCACAGTCATTTCGCAATCATTACGGAACCAAAGCGTGCCTGAACGTCTTTATCTCGACCATGCTGCCACGACGCCGATGCTGGATTTGGCGCGCGAGGCAGTCTTAGATGCCATGCGGCGCTGGGCAAATCCGTCTTCACCACACGCTGAAGGTCGGGCCGCACGGGCGGCTCTTGAAGATGCGCGCACAAGGATAAAAACAGCTCTTGGCTGGGATCACGACTTGATTTTCACCAGCGGGGCAAGCGAGGCATTGTCGATTGCCCTGACGACGACAGTTGGCGACGCTGTCCTGATCGGCGCGACCGAACATGATGCCGCCCACCGCGCAGTGCCGACCGCGTTTTTCCTACCTGTGACCAAGGACGGGATCGTCGCGCGGGATGCTTTGTTTGGCAGGCTTGCTGCACTCGGCGCGAAATGCCCTTTGGTTGCGATCCAACATGCCAACAACGAAACGGGAATTATCCAGCCACTCAACCAATTGGCGGCCGTTGTGCACGATGCCGGCGGCATATTGCTTGTGGATTGCGCCCAAACAGCGGGAAAAATTGACCTTCCCGAGGCAGATTTGATTGCGATTTCGGCGCATAAACTTGGCGGGCCACCCGGCATTGGTGCGCTTTTGGTGCGTGATCTTGCGCTATTGAAAGCGACGGGCGGACAGGAAAAGGGGTATCGCGGTGGCACCGAAAACCTGCCTGGCGCCGCGGGATTTGCAGCAGCAGTAGAGGCCAATCGCGGCTGGATGGAGCGCGCGGCCGATCTGCGCGCGCATCTTGACGGTGCGATTGAGGGTGCGGGCGGGTCTGTCGTCGCGCGCGGTTCGGAACGGATTGCGACAATTGCCAGTTACAAGATGCCAGGCAAGCCCGCGACGGCACAACTGATCCAGTTTGATATGGCCGGCATATCTGTTTCTGCGGGCAGCGCCTGTTCGTCAGGAACCTTGAAATCGAGCAAGATACTGGCCGCGATGGGGTGGGATGAAAAAGCAGCGGGGGAAGTCATCCGGGTCAGTTTTGGACCTGAAACCAGTCGCGCTGATATTTACCGGTTCATTGACGTGTGGAAACGTATCAAGCCGTGACCATCTATCTTGATTATCAGGCAACAACCCCGCTTGCACCCGAAGCGCGCGACGCAATGCAGCCTTGGCTCGAAGAAAAATTTGCCAATCCCCATTCGTCGCACAAATTAGGCCGGGAGGCCGCAGCGATTGTGGAAGTGGCACGGGAGCAAGTCGCCGCGCTGTTGCCGTCTGGTGGGCGGGTTCATTTCACATCGGGTGCCACAGAGGCGCTCAATTGGGCTCTTAAGGGCATGAATTGTAAGAAAATCACCATTTGCGAAACCGAACATGCTGCCGTTCGGGATAGCGCGTATTGGCTGGGGCAGCTGGGGTGCGATGTGACACACCTCCCGGTTGATAGTGACGGTTTGATCGACGCCGCAGCAATTGAGGGCGGAACCGGACTTGTCACCGCGATGCAGGTGAATAATGAGATTGGAGTCATTCAGCCCGTTGAAGCATTGGCCCGCGCGGCGCATGCTGTAGGTGCGCTTTTCCTGTGCGATGTGGTGCAGGGCTTTGGCCGGTTGGCGATTGATGA
>JANNWX010000053.1:0-9237 GCA_031409315.1 Sphingomonadales bacterium
TGGTGGCCACCGGATCGAGCAAGAAGATATTGATGAATTGCTGTCGGCGGGGCGCAGCACGCTTGATCCCGATGGCCGGATGATCCTGCATGCGCAGCCAACGCTCTATACGCTCGACGGATTGCAGGGCGTGAAAAAGCCGCTTGGCCTTCACGCCGACACGTTGGGAGTTGATATTCACGTCGTCTGTGCGGACGGATCGCCGGTGCGCAATCTCGATCTTTGTGTGCGTAGCGCGCATCTTGAGGTGAAATCGATTGTTGCTTCACCGGTGGCAACGGGCATGTCATGCCTGTCAGAGGAAGAGCGGGAATTGGGCGTCGCGCTCGTCGAAATCGGGGCCGGGGTCACCAATGTGTCCCTCTTTGCTGGCGGCATGCTGGTTGGATTAACGTCGATACCGTTCGGCGCGGCCGATATTACAGATGATGTCGCGTCGGCGTTCGGAACGCGCCGGGATCAGGCCGAGCGGATGAAATGCTTCTTTGGTTCTGCCACCGCCAGTCCGCGCGACAACCACGATATGGTCGAAGTCGCCCCGTTATCCGACGATGACGAAGCGGCCGATAGCACGCGGATTACCCGCGCCCAATTGATCTCTGTCATCCGGCAAAGGCTGGAGCATCTGGTCGGTGAAATCGCACGTGCGTTAAAAGACCTCGGTTTTTCCGGCCCGATCGGCCGTCAGGTTGTGTTGACGGGCGGCGGCGCTGAACTCAAAGGCATTGCCGATTATGTGCAAGGCGTTCTTGGTCGCTCTGTCCGTATTGGCCGCCCTAGGGGCCTGATCGGCATGCCCGATGCGCACAGTGGACCCGGCTTTGCCACGCTGGCCGGGCTTGTCCACTATGCCGCGTCCGACCCGATAGATCTGCGCGCGATCATGCCCGAACATCAAGAAGTCCACAGGATTGTTGTAGGCGGCTTCATTCAAAGGTTGATGACAGCGTTCAGAACAGGATATTGAGGGTGAAACATGCAACAAACCCACTATGTTGGGGTAGACGATTCTAAAAACGCGATGAACCGTTCACTATTTGCGTGATCGGAACGGGCGAATAAGGCACAACCATCCGGGGGGCATGTCGCCCGTTGGAACAGTCTGGGGAGACGGCGAGATGAGCATTGAATTCATGGCACCAGAGGTGGAAGAACTTCGTCCACGGATCAGTGTGATTGGCGTGGGCGGTGCGGGCGGCAACGCCATTGCCAATATGATCGCCGCGTCGGTGCAGGGCGTTGACTTCATTGTCGCCAATACCGATGCACAGGCCCTCAACGCTTCACCGGCGGAACGACGCATCCAGCTTGGTCTGAAAATCACTCAGGGCCTCGGCGCTGGATCACGCCCCGAAATTGGCCGTGCTGCTGCTGAAGAAACCATTGAATCGGTCGAGCGTGCTCTCGAAGGCGCGCATATGTGTTTCATCGCCGCGGGCATGGGCGGCGGCACCGGCACCGGCGCCGCGCCGGTTATAGCCAAAGCGGCGCGTGATCGCGGTATCCTGACGGTCGGTGTTGTCACCAAACCGTTCACGTTTGAAGGATCACGTCGCCAGAAATCGGCGGAGGCCGGCATCGCAACTGCAAAAGAATGTCGATACGCTTATTGTTATTCCCAACCAGAACCTGTTCCTGATCGCCAACCCCCAGACGACGTTCAAAGAAGCTTTTGCAATGGCGGATGAGGTTTTGCAGCAAGGTGTGCGCGGCATCACCGATCTGATGGTCATGCCGGGCCTGATCAATCTCGATTTTGCCGATGTGCGCTCGGTCATGGGTGAAATGGGCAAGGCGATGATGGGCACCGGCGAAGCCGACGGCGAAAATCGGGCCATCGAAGCTGCGGAAAAGGCCATCGCCAATCCTCTGCTCGACGGTGTGTCGATGAAGGGCGCAAAGGGCGTTATCATTTCGATCACCGGCGGCGAAGATATGCGCCTGATGGAGGTTGATGAGGCCGCCAGCCACATCAAGGAACTGGTCGATCCCGATGCGAATATCATCTGGGGTTCGGCGTTTAACAATAGCTTGGACGGCAAAATCCGCGTTTCGGTTGTAGCAACCGGTATCGAAGCGGATTCGGCTGTCGCGCCAGAGCCAGCCCGCGTTTTCGCATTCCCTGCGGCGCGCAAGATGGAAGAGCTTCCCGAAGCGAAGGCTGCTCCGGCTTATGTCGCCGCACCTGCGCCCATTATGGAAATGGCAGCACCTTTGGTTCTTGAAGAGCCAGTTGCCGAAACTGCGGACATCGAAGAGGTCGCTGAAATCGAAGCAGAAACACCACATGTATTTTTGGATGATGCCGTGCTCGAACTTGATGATTCGACTGCCGAACCTGTCGACATGATCGCCGATAGCCCCGACGAATTGATGCTCGATAGTGGAACCATGCTCGACACCGAAGTCACGGGGAATCCCATTCCACCCGCCCCGGCAACCGACGCGTCTGACGGCCACCGCCGGTGGATGGTGAGCGATGAAGCCGAACCAGAACCAGAACCAGCGCCAGCACAACCGGCCCCGCGCGTTGCGGTGGCAGGCGGCACATTGTTTGAACGGATGTCGAATATCGCACGCGGCGCAGCAAAAGGTGATCAAGAGGCTGGAACAGCCGATCCGCTAGATATTCCGCGATTTCTAAATCGGCAGAATAACCAGTAACGGCAATTTGCGGCTCGTTGTGGTGCGCTTGAACGGCGCACAGCAACGGCCCGCCTTGCAAATTCTGATCGCGCCTTGTCTTGGCCGCATGTTCGTTGTGTAGGTGATCGAATATGCCGCTGCGAATTTTCATTTCCTCATACTGCGTGTCCGCATTGGCGATCTGCGCGGCTTCATCGGTTGTCGCACAGCCCATACAGGGGGCCGACACGGGCGTTGCTCCCACCGCCGCCTCAGCCAATGACCCGGCCTCGCTTTTGTCTGCTAACTTACGAATATTATCGCAAAACCCATACGATGTTGAGGCCTTGACTCAGGCCGGGCTGGGGGCGTTGGCGGTCGAAGATGCCAGTGCCGCGATGGGTTTTCTCGCACGGGCGGAGGAATTGTCACCGCAGAGCGGGCGGATAAAGGCGGCGCTTGGCTCTGCACTCGCCATGTTGGAAAAGCCTGATGAGGCACTCAGTCTCTTTGCCGAAGCGGTCGTACTCGGGGCATCTGCAGCTGAATATGCGGCGGATCGTGGGCTTGCTTATGATTTGAAGGGCGAAAACAGGCGCGCCCAGCGTGATTATGATTTGGCGTTGCGCTACCGCGCCGATGATAAAGTGATCCTCAGGTTGGCCCTGTCGCTGGGCATCACCGGCGATCGTGACGCGGCACTCACCCTCTTGACCCCGCTGGTCAAAAAAAATAATCAGGCGGCTTGGCGGGCGCGGGCGTTTGTTCTTGCTATGAACGGGCAGCTTATCGAGGCTGAACGCATCGCCAATGACGCAACACCGGGGGCCATTGCGGGGGCCATGAGCCCATTTCTTGAACGATTGTCCCGGCTTTCGCCGTCGCAAAGGGCGCATGCCGTCCATTTCGGAACCATGCCGTCGGCGGGCGTGCGCTATGCCATTGCCGAAACAAATGAGCCTTTTCGTCCCGTCGCATTCGCTGAACCACAACCCCCCAAACTCGATAGGACGGTGGAGGATACGCGTGTTCTGGCTTTGCCCCTACCGACGCCCGATACGCGCGAAGCCCGGCAGCGCGAAAAGCGGGAGCGGGAATTGGGCAAAATCGCTAACCGGTCGAAAGCGTTGACCGACACCATCCCAAGCCCGCCCATTGCCGCGAAGAAAATACCCGCATTGATGCCCCAAACGCAGGCGGTTATTGATGAGCTTTTGCGGCCAAAGGTGGTGGTTGCGGACGTAAAACCCATCGTCGTGGCAAGGCCGGAACCGGCAACACCAATCACGTCGCCGCAAGAATTTGTGTTGGATCCCGTTGCCAGCCAAGAACCAAAGCCGATTTTTGAAGTTCAGCCGATAAGGAAAATTGAGATTGTTGCGCTGCCGCCGTCTGGATTTGAAGCGCGCCCGGCATTGTCGACACCAGAGCCTGTTGGCCAAGCGCCTATTGCAGGCCGGCCGCCCACGCCTGTGTCACCACCTCCGTCGCGGCTTGCTGCATTGCTTGAGGGTATTGAGGTCGAACAGGAAACAGTGGCGAATGCGCTTCCCAGCGACGTTGAATTGAAAGCGGCGCGCGCGGCCACCCGGAAGAAAGCCGATGTCGAGGCTAAGGCTGCTGCGATCAAGGCAGTGGAGGCAAAGAAGCTGGCTGAAGAAAAAGCGGTCGCAAAAAAGCATCCGGCGCGCCACTGGGTCCAGATCGCGACAGGCGCTAACCGGGCGGGCTTGCCAGGGACATGGAAAAAACTACAGGGCGATGCGCCGAAAACTTTGGCCGGGCAATCCGCTGCATCGGTGCCGTTCAAATCGACTAACCGGTTGCTTGTTGGCCCCTTCAAGTCTGAGGCAGAGGCGCGGGCTCTCGTTAACAAATTGTCGAAAGAGGGCAAATCCGCCACAGCCTATACGAGTGAATCCGGTCAGGAGATCGCCAAGATTGGCGGAAAATGATTGGGCGTGCGCCCTTCGCTTGCGATCCAGACACCAGCCGGGGTCGCCAGCATTTGGAAATTTCGGTTGGGCCGCGTGGGCCGCGCAGTGCGTTCCAGCGCGACCGCGACCGTATTATTCACTCGGTTGCGTTTCGGCGGCTACGCCAAAAAACCCAAGTGTTCGTTGCCCCCGACGGCGATCATTTCCGTGTTCGGTTGACCCACAGCCTTGAGGTGGCCCAAATCGGCCGCACGATTTCGCGCGCTCTCGGCTTGGATGAGGACCTGACCGAGGCGCTCTGCCTCGCCCATGATCTTGGTCATCCACCCTTTGGCCATGCGGGCGAGGATGCGCTCGAAACATCAATGGCCCGCTATGGCGGGTTCGACCATAATGGCCATGCATTGCGGATAGTGACGTTGCTTGAATCGCCCTATCCGCGCTGGTCGGGCCTCAATTTAACGTGGGAGATGCTGGAGGGGCTAGCCAAGCATAATGGGCCGCTGCGTGATCCGCACTGGGCAATGGCTGCGGTGGACGCGGCCTTTCCACTGGCGCTGGACACATGGCCATCGCTGGAGGCACAGGTGGCGGCAATTGCTGATGATATTGCCTATGATAACCACGACATTGATGATGGATTACGGGCGGGGCTGATTGATTTTGATGCGTTGCTCGGTGTGCCGCTGGTGCGCAATGGCTGGGAAATAGTCTGCGCGCGTTATCGAGATGTTGATCCCATCCGGCTCCGCCCAGAACTGGTGCGCGCCCAGATTGGCGCGATGGTGACGGATGTTATCGCCGAGACACAGCGTCGCATCACCGCCTCAGGCGTCACCAGTGTGGATGATGTCCGGACGTATGGCGGGTCACTTTGCGGTTTTTCGCACGCGATGGCGGCGGACGAAAAAACCCTCAAATCCTTCATGTATGCCAACCTCTATCATCATCCTTCACAGAAACAGGCCGCCGATGTAGCGCGCGCCATTGTCACCGCATTGTTCGCTGCCTACCGCGACGACATACGCCGTTTGCCACCCGAATGGCTGCTGTCTTGTCCTAATGAGCCATTGCAACAGATGCGGCACATTGCTGATTTCATTGCGGGGATGACAGACCGATATGCCGTTGACCGCTACCGCGATCATGTTGGCGCGATTGATCTGCCTGAAGGATTCTGAACCTGGGATCAGGTCCAGACCCTAAATACTTTCCCCTTGCCCCATAAGCTGTTACCCCACTTCAAATATAAAAACAGGGGTCGGATATTGAGAGTGCTTTTGGCGGGCGCCACCGGGTTAATCGGTGGCTTGCTCCTGCAACGACTTGAACAGCAAGCTGATGTTACAGCGATTGTCGTGGTCGCCCGTCGGGCGGTGGCAGCAACAACGACGAAAGTGAAACAATGTATCGGGTCGATTGATGATTGGCCTGCGCTGGTCGCCGATTCCAGCCCGGATATTGCCATTTCGGCTTTGGGAACGACGCTTCGACAGGCCGGTTCGCACGACGCGTTCTCCGCCGTTGATCATGATGCCGTGCTGGCATTCGCGCGCACGGCCTGCGGGGCAGGGGCACGGCGTTTCATTCTTGTGTCATCGGTCGGCGCGCACCCAAGTTCGCGGAATTTCTATCTGGCAACCAAAGGGAAAGCAGAGGCAAGTGTTCAGGCTGTCGGTTTCGACCGGCTTGATATCTTGCGCCCCGGTCTGTTGCGGGGAAAGCGGCACGGCGACACGCGGATTGGCGAGCGGATTGGCATGCTGATCAGCCCGGTGACAGATTTGCTCATGCCGCGCGTCCTTGACCATTACCGTTCCATCGCGGCGACCCAGGTTGCCGACGCGGCTGTGCGATTATTGACACCGCCCGATAGCGGCACATTCATTCATGAAAACCGCGATATATTGGGGCTTTTGTCGGCGTCAACCTGACGCCTGCGTCGGGCGAAGTCGCGCCACCAGCCATTTGGCGGCCCAAGGCAGCAGGCCAAGCGCCACAAAAGATCCGAGCAGTGCAGGCGAAGCGATATCGGCAAGGGTGCTGATTTTGGCAAGCTGGGTCCCGGCATTGACATAAACGATCGTCCCCAAAATCATCCCGGCCTGGCTCACCCAAAAGAATGTCCAGGTGCGGATCGGGGTAAGACCCATCAACAGGTTGATGAGGAAGAATGGAAACACCGGAACCAACCGCAGCGTGAGCAGATAAAAGGGGCCGTCGCGCGCAATGCCATCATTTACCGGCTGCAACCGCGCACCAAATTTGCGCTCCACCCAATCCCGAAACAAGTGGCGTGATCCCAAAAAGGCAAGCGTTGCCCCGATTGTCGACGCAAAGGATACCAATATGGTTCCGGTGACCAGCCCGAACAGCGCGCCTGCCGCAATAGTCATGATTGCTGCTCCGGGTAGCGAAAAAGCCGTTACACCGACATAGAAGAGGAAGAATAACGACAAAGCGTAAAGCGGATTGGCTTGATACGCGGCATTCATACCGGCTTGTTGCGCCTTGAGATTCTCAAGTGAGAGCTGCCCCTCGGGCCCGAAATGCAGGATCGCAAACAGCCCCAGCACGATGAAAGCGAGAATAATAACTTTCTTGGCCATTCGTGTCATCCTCATATGCATAGTCGTTGCGATGTCGGGGTCATTTCGGCTAGGGACCGCGCTTCCCTTTCACCGGATCATGAACATTGTCTACGCTTTACGCCCGTTTTGCCGATTATGTCGATGCCGCGCTTGACGCGCTGACGCAAGAAGGATCAATTCCTGTCCTTGCCGAACGAGGTGCCGTAACGATCGAGCCACCGCGCGATCCGTCGCACGGCGATCTGGCGACCAATGCGGCGATGGTCTTGTCGAAGGCTGCGGGCATGAACCCGCGCGCGTTGGCCGAATTGCTGGTCGGCAAGTTGGCGCTTCTCGGCGATGTCGCGTCTGCGGAAATTGCTGGGCCTGGTTTTATCAACATGCGACTGACCGACGCCTGCTGGCGCGGCGAACTGGCGGCCATTCATGCCCAAGGCGCGCGCTATGGCCGTTCGGTGCAAGGCGCCGGAAAAACGGTCAACGTCGAATATGTGTCTGCAAATCCAACGGGCCCGATGCACATGGGGCATTGTCGCGGCGCAGTCGTTGGCGACGCGCTGGCCGCGCTGCTGGAATATGCCGGCCATAAAGTGGTGCGCGAATATTATGTGAATGATGCCGGTGGTCAGGTCGATGTGCTCGCTCGCTCGGTGCACCTGCGGTACCGCGAGGCATTGGGCGAGGATATTGGCGCGATACCAGAAGGCCTCTATCCGGGCGAATATCTGTTGCCGGTCGGTCAAAAACTTGCCGCCGAACACGGCGATGCCTTTGTCGGCAAACCCGAAGCGGACTGGCTGATCCTGTTCCGCGAGACGGCGGTTGCGGCTATGATGGATATGATCCGCGATGATCTCGCTCTGCTGGGTATCCATCATGACGTTTTTTCGTCCGAGGCATTGGTGCAGCGGCAAAAGAAGCCCGAAGCGGCAGAGGCCGTGCTGCGCGCCCGCGGCCTGGTTTATGACGGCGTTCTCGAGGCACCCAAGGGAGAGGTCGATCCGGATTGGGAACCGGTCACTCTGCCACTGTTCCGCTCGACCCAGTTCGGAGACGATCAGGACCGACCGATCAAGAAATCGGACGGCAGCTGGACCTATTTCGGGGCCGACCTGGCGTATCATTTTCAAAAATCGGCACATGCCGACGCGCTGATCAATATCTGGGGCGCCGACCATACCGGGACGGTGAAGCGCATCAAGGCGGCGGTGACGGCGCTGACCAATGGCGAAAAACCGTTTGACGTGAAACTGGTGCAAATGGTCCGGCTGCTGCGCGACGGTGAACCCGTCAAAATGTCAAAACGTTCAGGTAACTTTGTGACGCTCGCCGATGTTGTGCGCGAAGTCGGCAAGGATGTTGTGCGTTTCACGATGCTAACCCGCAAGGCCGACGCCCAGATGGATTTCGATTTTGCCAAGGTCGTCGAGGCATCCAAGGATAATCCGGTTTTCTATGTGCAATATGCCCATGCGCGCATTGCATCTCTCCGGCGCAAGATTGTCGAGGCCGGGGTTGATACGCGGTCGCATGATCTGTCGTTGCTCGATTCTGAAGACCTTGAACTGGTCAAATTAGCGGCGCAATTTCCGCGCATTGTTGAAAGTGCAGCTGCGAATCGGGAACCACACCGGATTGCATTTTATCTTTATGATCTGGCGGCTGTCTTCCACGCTTACTATAATTTGGGCAATGACAGGCCCGAACGGCGTATTTTGATGGTTAATCAGCCCGCATTAACCTCGGTTCGGCTTTTCTTGGGCCTCGCAATCGGGCAGATTATAGCTAACGGTCTGTCAATCATGGGTGTGAGCGCGGCCGAGGAGATGTAAAATGACCGATACTGATCGAGAACTATCGTTGCAGGAAGAAGATCGTCTGCCTTGGCTTGAGGCTGTGGACAATGATGATGAGGCCGAAGGTATTTCATCGAGCAAATTGATCGGCTTCGTTGTTGCGGCTCTGATCGCGCTAGGCGTCGTTGTTGGCGGCGTCTGGTGGTTGCGCGGGCAACAGCAAGGCCCGAATGGTGACGGCACGCTGATCGCGGCTCAAGAAGGTGATTATAAGGTCAAGCCAGATGA
>JANNWX010000054.1:0-5416 GCA_031409315.1 Sphingomonadales bacterium
TCATCCGGAAATTATTGGTATCCTGCATCTAAAACCAAGGATTTATTTCTGGAAGGGCCATACCAGTTCGAGCAACTGAAATTGAAGCGCCGCAATCATAAGAACAACGAAGCTGTCGTTTCAAATGATGGCTGGAAGCGCCTAGCTGACTTAATCGCTCCCGATTCAAAGGAGCCGCCGACACCGGCGCGCAAAAAAGCAAAAACGTCCTTACATCGTTGATGGCAGGGATACTGGGCACCATACATGGGACGACTGGGTTTGGGTGGAAGACGCTTGGGCAGAGGCTAAACTGGTTGAAATTGCGTCATTGCCCGCCCCGGTTTAGACGCTACCGCGTCTGTTGTTGGCTGGATTCCGGATCAAGTCCGGAATGACGGGGGAGGAGACTGGTGTGATCGCAGGCGTTGACGAGGCCGGGCGGGGGCCGCTCGCTGGGCCGGTGGTGGCAGCGGCGGTGATCCTGTGCGCGGGCGGAATTGAAGGGCTGGACGACAGCAAGAAACTTTCGGCCAAGCGCCGCTGTGCACTCGAAGCACAGATTTTGGCCACGTGCACCGTCGGCATTGGTAGCGCGAGTGTGGAGGAAATTGACCGGATCAACATATTGCAAGCCACGCTGCTGGCGATGACCCGGGCCGTCGAGGCGCTCTGCGTCGTACCAACCCACATATTGGTCGACGGCAACAAATTGCCCAAATGGCGTTACACGGCAGAAGCCGTCATT
Organism: Sphingomonadales bacterium; assembly: GCA_031409315.1. GTDB lineage: Bacteria > Pseudomonadota > Alphaproteobacteria > Sphingomonadales > Sphingomonadaceae > Aquisediminimonas. Next base: position 728 of record JANNWX010000054.1, read on the forward strand.
GGCGGCGACGCGATCCACCCATGCATTTCCGCCGCAAGCATCATCGCCAAGGAATATAGGGACCGGATCATGCGCGATGCGGCCAGAATACACCCGCATTTTGGCTGGGACCGCAATATGGGCTATGGCACGAAAGAGCATGTCGCCGCGCTGGAACAATATGGGCCAAGCGCACTGCACCGGAAAAGTTTTGCGCCCGTTGCCCGGCGCCTATTGCGATAAGGAAAAATGAATGGCCGGATTTACATCATCTGATGTCGCCAACCAGAAGGGGCGCACCTTTCTGATCACCGGCAGCAATACCGGACTTGGTTTTGAGACGGCACGGGTTCTGGCGGCGCGTGGCGGCCATGTCATCCTCGCGTGCCGTTCAAAGGACAAGGCTGATGCGGCGATTGCGGCCATCCGCAAGGAAACGCCAATGGCAAAGCTGGGGTTTGTCGCGCTTGACCTGTCCGATCTGGCCGCCGTCCGCGCAGCAGCAGCGGAGGTGCTTGCAGGCCCGAAAATTGACGTGCTGATCAACAATGCCGGGGTAATGATTCCTCCCCGCACGTTGAGCGCCCAAGGGTTGGAACTGCAATTCGGCGTCAACCATCTCGGCACATTCGCATTGACCGGGCTGATCCACCACCATGTGACAGACCGGATCATCATCACTGCCAGTCTGGCCCATAAGGGCGGACGGATTGACCTAAGCGATCTTGGTGTTGACCGCGGCTATTACCGCTGGCCGCGTTACCAGATGAGCAAGCTTGCCAATCTGATGCACATGTTTGAGCTTGATCGGCGGCTTAAAGCGAACGGACGAGAAACCCGGGCGATCGGCTGTCACCCCGGCGGCGCATTGACAGATCTTTCGCGGCATTTGCCAGCCCCGTTGCAGTGGTTGATGCCGTTATCGCGGCCCTTTTTCAACAGCGCAGAGGAAGGCGCATGGCCGACCTTGCAGGCTGCAACTTGGGGCGAGGCCAAGGGAGGTGATTATTTCGGGCCGCAGGGCCTTGGAGAAATCAGTGGGCGGTCTGGCTTTGCAACGTCGACGCGCACCGCGCGCGACCCCGAACGGGCTGCTGAATTGTGGGAAAGATCGATCGAATTGAGCGGCGTTGACCCCGGATTATGATATTTTGTCGAAATATCGGCTTGGTCTAAAATTATTTTTTCAAGTGAGTCAAACAGGACACACCACTATAGTTTGAGTCCGGCGATAACATTCCAGACCATATATCGTGGGGGACTCTTTTCGTTCTCAAAAAGTTAACGGATTTGTTAACTCTTTTTATTAACCCTCTGGCTTGACGGCACACTCTGCGTGATCGACGCAGGGCGCTTGGACTGTTTCAGGGGTGGCTTATGGGCGTTTTGGAGAAGGTCAGAAAACAGGTTGCGCCTGTGCAGCACGCGCTCCCACTCGACCAGATTTTGATGCAGGATTGCATCGCGGCGATGGCATCTTTGCCCGATGCCTGCATCGACATGGTCTTTGCCGACCCGCCCTATAACCTCCAGCTTGGTGGTGACCTTTACCGGCCAGAAGGCGGCCGGGTAGACGCCGTTGACAATGATTGGGACAAATTTGACAGCAACGCCGTCTATGATGCCTTTTCGACAGCCTGGCTGCGTGAGGCCCGTCGGATTTTGAAGCCCAACGGCACGCTCTGGGTCATCGGCAGCTATCACAATATCTTCCGGGTTGGCGCGACGTTGCAGGATGAGGGGTTCTGGATATTGAACGACATCATCTGGCGCAAATCCAACCCGATGCCCAATTTCAAAGGCACCCGCTTCACCAACGCGCATGAAACCCTGATCTGGGCGGCAAAGGGCGAAGACGCGCGCTACACCTTCAATTACCGCGCGATGAAAACGCTAAATGATGAACTCCAGATGCGGTCGGACTGGACCTTTCCGATTTGCGGGGGTCAGGAAAGGCTCAAACGCAACGGCACCAAGGCCCATCCGACCCAGAAGCCTGAGGCTTTGCTCTACCGTATTCTGCTTGCCTGCACCAAGCCGGGGGACGTGGTGCTTGATCCTTTTTTCGGCACTGGCACAACCGGGGCGGTCGCCAAACGGTTGCAACGCCATTTCATCGGGATTGAACGTGAACCCGATTATGTCGATGTGGCCCGTGAACGGATCGCGGCTGCATTGCCGCTTGATGAGTCCGCAGTCACTACGATGCAATCGCCGACGGCCGCACCGCGCGTGGCGTTTGGCACTCTCATTGAAAATGGCTATCTGAAACCGGGTGACACACTCTACGACAGCAAACGTCGCTGGGCGGCAATCGTGCGGGCGGATGGATCGCTCGTGGTTGGCACGGATATGGGTTCGATCCACAAGGTTGGCGCAACCCTCCAGAATGCGCCGTCGTGCAATGGCTGGACCTTCTGGCATTATGAGGCTGGTGATCGGTTGCAACCGATTGACGCGTTGCGCCAAACTTATTTGCTGGCAACGCAGCCTTAAACCTTGATCCAGACGGCCCCCTCCGCTCGCCTTTATTTCCGCGCCACCGGCCTGATCGACGCGCCGTTCGGGCTGGATGGGCGGTTTGAACGGCTGGCTGGCGGGTTGCAGTTTTTCAGCGCGTGGGATGTTGTTGCGGTTGATGGCGGTGTGCGCACTGGCCACTGGCTGGTGCCGATTGACCAGATTGAAGCGGCGCTTGGCGGCCTGACAAGCGAACAGGTGGCAAGCGCCAGAACGATGATGTCCCGCGCCACGGCAACCCGAGTGCCGCTCCAACTTGGCGACCGGACGATCCGGCTCGATCAGCCACAGGTCATGGGCATTTTTAACCTGACACCTGACAGCTTTTCTGGTGGAAATCTCAACCTGGACGATCCCGCCGCTGCGGCCTCAAGCGCCATTGCGATGGCGGCACACGGCGCGGCCATTATCGACATCGGCGGAGAATCAACCCGCCCCGGCGCGAAGATCATCTGGGAGCAAGATGAGATTGATCGCGTGTTGCCCGTGCTGGAAAAGATGCGCGCCAGCGGCGTAGCCCTGTCCATTGACACCCGAAAGGCGGCGGTGATGGAAGCCGCGCTGGGTGCGGGTGCGCATATGGTGAACGATGTGTCGGCACTGCTTTATGATGATCGCGCTGTCACGGTTATGGCGGCAGCTACCTGCCCGGTGGTGTTGATGCACTATCCCGGAAAACCTGATGATCCGCACAGTCGGGCGCACTATTCAGATCCTCTCATCGAAACCTATGACTGGCTGGAAGACCGGATCGAGACCGTGGTTGCAGGCGGCGTTGCGCGGGGCCGGATCATCGTCGATCCCGGCATCGGATTTGGCAAAGGCGTGGCCGAAAATCTTGCCATCATGAACGGTCTGTCGCTGTTCCACGGCCTTGGCTGCCCGATCCTGCTCGGCGCGAGCCGCAAACGGTTGATTGGGGCGCTGGCGAACGAGGTTCCGGTTGAACAGCGTCTGGCGGGCTCGCTCACCCTCGCCCTCAAGGCCGCCGAACAGGGCGCGCAAATCATTCGTGTTCATGATGTTGCAGAAACGGTGCAGGCGCTTAAAGTCTGGCGCGCGATGCGCGATGCGGCGCTAAGCCCTACCTAAAGCAGGATTCCGAAAAGATGACTGAAAAGCTAGTTTTGCACGAATATCCGCCTTCGGGTAATTGCTACAAAATCCGGCTTACGGCGGCGATCCTTGGCCTGCGTCTTGAGCGGCGCAGCTATGACATCCTGCAAGGCGAGACGCACTCCGCCGAATTTCTGACCTTTATCAACGCCAATGGCCGGGTCCCTGTGCTCCAGATCGGGGACCGCCTGTTACCGGAAAGCAACGCCGCCTGCTGGTATCTAGCAGAAGGTTCGCGGCTGATACCAGAAGATTGTTTCGCGCGGGCGGACATGCTGCGCTGGATGTTCTGGGAACAATATAATCACGAGCCAAATATCGCGACCATCCGATTCTGGCTGGCCTTTGTCGGCGCGGACAGCCTTTCCGAGATCCAGAAAGCCCAGATACCGGGCAAGAAAATTGCCGGCGACGCCGCATTGAAACTGATGGACGAACACCTGTCCGCACAGAATTGGCTGGTCGGCGAAACCCTGACGATCGCGGATATCGCGCTTTACGCTTATACCCATGTCGCAGAAGAAGGCGGCGGATTCGGTCTTGGTTTTTACCCAGCGGTTCGCGCGTGGCTGGCAAGAGTAGAGGCCACGCCGGGCTATGTAGTGATGAAGGAAAAACACGCATGATTATCAAATTTCTCACCGCCTATCTGGCGACGGGCCTGTCGTTCGCCTTGATCGATTCGGTTTGGCTGCGCACCATGTATACCCGGCTGTATCAGCCAGAGATTGGCGCGGTGTTGATGAAGGGGATGCGCTGGGGCCCGGCGGTCAGTTTCTATCTGCTTTATATACTTGGCATTATGATCTTTGCGGTTGGCCCGGCGCTGGCCAGTGGCAAATGGCAAACCGCGTTGATCCAGGGCGCGCTGCTCGGCTTCTTTTGCTATATGACTTATGATCTGACCAATTATGCAACACTCAAGGTGTGGAGCTTGAAGGTGACGATCTTGGACATGACCTGGGGCACGGTTCTGACCGGATCAGCGGCCTTCGGCGGATATTGGTTGACGACTTTGGTGTTCGGGAAAAATTAGGCCCCACCTTAAGCGACATCGCTGATCCCGAGTTCGGC
>JANNWX010000055.1:0-5042 GCA_031409315.1 Sphingomonadales bacterium
GCGTTGCGCGGTGATGTCGCCCAAGCGCGATCCCATTCTTCCCACCATAGGCGACAAAGAGGCTGAGGCTGATCAGCTTCGTCTTGATTCTCATGCCGGGCTTGAGGCGCGGCTCGTCAATAATCCTGATGCGGACCGCAAATTCTATTTCGACCGCCTGGATTTTGAGCTGGAAGTGATTACCTCAATGGGATTTGCAGCCTATTTCCTGATCGTTGCCGATTTCATCAAATGGTCAAAGGACAATGGCATTGCGGTCGGCCCTGGTCGCGGGTCCGGTGCGGGTTCGGTTGTTGCTTGGGCACTGACAATTACCGATCTTGACCCCATCAAACTGGGCTTGCTGTTTGAACGGTTCCTCAACCCTGAGCGCGTTTCGATGCCAGATTTCGACATCGATTTTTGTGAAACTCGGCGCGAAGAGGTTATCCGTTACGTCCAGAAGAAATATGGCCGCGATCATGTTGCCCAGATCATTACGTTCGGGCGGTTAAAGGCACGCGCGGTCCTCAAAGATACCGGACGCGTGCTCCAGATGAGTTATGGGCAGGTCGACAGGCTGGCCAAGCTCATCCCCAACCACCCAACAGATCCGTGGACATTGGAAAGGTCGCTGAACGGCGTATCAGAGCTTGCTGCCGAATATAAGGGCGATGCGCAGGTCCGTCGGTTGTTTGATCTCGCCATGAAACTGGAAGGGCTGCCGCGCCATTCTTCGACACACGCGGCAGGGGTTGTCATTGCCGATCGCCCACTTGATCAACTGGTTCCGCTCTACCGCGATCCTCGTTCCGACATGCCGGTAACTCAGTTCGACATGAAATATGTTGAGAGCGCGGGTTTGGTGAAATTCGACTTTCTGGGGTTGAAAACGCTTTCAGTTTTGCAAAAGGCGCTTGAGCTTATCGACACGAGGACAGGCCAAAAACCAGACATTGAAACCATGGCGTGGGACGATCCGGCTGTTTACGCGCTGCTCCAAAAAGGCGACACGGTTGGCGTGTTCCAGCTGGAATCGGAAGGTATGCGGCGCACGCTCGCCTCTGTTCGCCCTAGCAATTTCGGTGATATTATCGCGCTCGTTTCGCTCTATCGCCCTGGGCCTATGGATAATATCGGCCTGTTTGGGGATCGCAAAAATGGGCGGGTAAAAATTGAATACCCGCACGCTCTGCTGGAAACCACCCTTGCCGAGACCTACGGCGTGTTTGTGTATCAGGAGCAGGTGATGCAAGCCGCTCAGGTTCTGGCAGGGTTCACGCTTGGCGGGGCCGATCTGCTGCGCCGCGCGATGGGCAAGAAAATCAAAAGCGAAATGGATGCGCAGCGCGATATTTTTGTAAAGGGTTGCGCGGAACTTAACGGAATTGATGCCGCCAAAGCCAACGAGCTCTTCGATTTAATCGACAAATTTGCTGGCTATGGTTTTAACAAGAGCCATGCCGCCGCTTATGCATTGTTGGCCTATCAAACCGCATGGCTGAAAGTTCATTTTCCGGAAGATTTTTTCGCGGCTTCGATGTGCTATGATATGTCGAATACAGACAAATTGGGAATTTTTGCCGATGACATGCGGCGGATGAACGTCATCTGCCTCCCGCCCGATGTCAACGTGAGTGTGGCTGATTTCAGTGTCGAGTCGCACGACTCCGCCTTGGCTGTCCGATTTGCTCTAGGGGCGCTCAAGAATGTCGGGGAAGGCGCGATGGCGCAACTGTGTCTTGAACGCGATGAGATGGGTGCGTTCAAATCTCTCGATGATTTTGCGTCCCGGATCAGCGCGCGTTTGCTCAATCGTCGCCAGATTGAAAGCCTAGCCGCAAGCGGGGCTTTTGACAGATTGTCCTTGAACCGGGCCGGCGTGTTTGCTGCTGCTGAAGTCATATTGGCCGTTGCGGCAGAAGTTGAACAAACGCGGATTTCTGGGCAGGGGGGGCTCTTTGGCGGTGACGACCACAAGGTTGAAGCCATTCAAATTCCGCAGGATGCAATCTGGTCTATGGCCGAGCGGATGAGCCAGGAAAAGGATGCCTTTGGCTTCTATTTTTCTGCCCATCCGGTCGACCGTTACCGCCATCTTGCGCAAGCCAACGGCGCGCGAACATATGCGGCAATATGTTCTCAGCCGGCACCAACAGATGGGTCGCGGACGGGGGCGGTCATGGCCATATTGGTTGAAGACGTCAGGTGGCGCACATCTGCGCGCGGGCGACGATACGCGAATTGCGCTCTTTCCGACGCGACCGGCCAGTTCATTGGCAGCTGCTTTGAAGATGATGTATGCAAGGCGCTTGAAGAGGCGATGAAATTGGGGGCTTGCGGCCTGTTGACCGTTGAACTCGATCGGCAGGCCGGTGAAGAAACGCCGCGTATTACCGTAAAGCGCATTCAACCCTTTGACGGCCTTGCCGCAAGCGCACGGTTGAAAGCCGTCGTCCGGACAAACGAAGCACGCGCCATACCATCGCTTGCCATATTGGTTGCCGGAGAGCGCGGCGGGCGCGGGGAAATCCTTGTCGAGGCAGAATTTGCCGACGGGGTGACTGCGACCATACGCCTTGGCCGCGATTTCGCACTTGATGCCGAGTTGATGGCAAAGATTGAATTGCTGAGTGACGTTGAAGGCGTCTCGCTCGGTTCTGCGGACGGCCCGCGCTTGGCTTTGGTTTCTTAGGGTCAGGACCTGTTAAATTCTCGTTCGTGAATTAAACAGGCTCTGCCCTAAACCTCGCGTAGTCGACCGATGAGGTCAACGAAATTGCAGGGGCGAAATCGGCTGTCGAGTTGGTGGATCAGTATCTCATCCCACGCATCGCGGCACGCACCATTTGAGCCAGGAAGCGCAAAAACATAAGTAGAGCGGATGACGTAGCCGATCGCACGGGATTGGATTGTCGATGTTCCAATGGTTTTGAAACTAAGCCAGCGAAACATTTCCCCAAAGCCGGGTATTTCCTTGCCATTGAATATCTTGAGCGCCTCTGGGGTAACATCACGACCGGTTAGGCCGGTCCCGCCAGTGATGAGAATGCACTGGATCGCAGCATCGTCAATCCAGTGGTGTAATCGCGTCAGGATTGCGCCCATGTCATCGGGCACCAGTGCGCGGTCCGCCAGTTCGTGGCCCAGAGTCGTCAATCGTTCGACAAGCAAACCGCCTGACGTGTCGGTTTCCGTCGTTCTGGTATCAGATACGGTGAGAACCGCGATGCGGATTGGAACGAAGTCCAGGCTTTCATCAATCGGCACTGGCAACCCCGCCGATACGATCAAGACGGACGGATTGTGCGCCAGGAAGGCCAGGGAAGCGCGGCCATTTTCCTTCCGACAAAGCAACCAGACTCGTGGTTTTACCGCCGCTTTGCAGTTCGTACATCCAGTAATTCCGCATCACAATTGTCACATAGGCGCGCGTTTCCCAATAGGGGATGGATTCGATGTAGAGCAACGGATCACCATTGTCGCGGGTGCGCGCGTTCCAGATGCCAATCGGCAGCGGCCCGGCATTATATGCCGCAATAACTTTGGGGAGCAGCCCGCCGGTTTCCCCCATGTCCCGTAATCTTTCCATGAATGATTGGCCATATTCCATGTTGGTGGAAGGTCTGCTGAGTGTGCCAACATCCTGGCCTTTTGCGCGTGCCAACATGGCCGCTGTGCTAGGCATCACTTGCATCAGGCCGCGCGCACCTGCGGGGCTAGTGACATTGGTTCTAAATTGTGATTCCTGAAGGGCATGCGCAAAAACCAAGGCTTTATCGACACGCCATCCGCCGTCGGGGGCCCACGATTTCGGCATCGGATAGCGGGCATTGACTGGCGCTCTTGCGCCAGCTGGTCCGTTATGCGCCAGCCACAATTGGGTTGTCGGCAATTCTAGGCGCCCGGCAAGAATAGCAAGCGACCCGTGATCGCGCGCATCGCCAATGCGAGCTTGGTGGCGGATAATCTGATCCGCAAGGTCCATTTCTCCAATCTCTGCCAGCGCCAGTGCGGCTTTGACATTGGGTAGTTTTTCAACGCGGCCGATGCCGTCGGGATCAGCAGGGCGGGCTTTGATGCCAAGACGCTGGAGGGCGAGCAGCCCGTAAAATGTTTCTGGGTCGCGCGCTGCCATTTTCAAATGCATGTCTATTTTCTGCGGATCGCCAAGCGCCATCAGCGCGCGGGCAGACCAGAAATGGGATGCGGCCTGCATGTCCCCGTCATCAAACCTGCCAGCCGCAGATTCAAATGCGGTCACGGCGTTGTGAAAATCCTTTTGCCGCCAAGCGGTGAGCCCCACCGTCCAATCGGCAAGCGCTGCCCACTCGCCTGTGCCTGCCTGCGCCAATCCTCCCAACCTGCGCGCGGCATCATCATCACCAGTCAGGTAATAGGACCATGCGACGCGTTGCTGCCATTCGGTGCGGCTGTCAGTTGAGAGATTTACTTCGTTCGCCGTGATGATCGTTTCGGCTTCATTTGGCCTGTTATCCTTGATGAGCGGTAGAATCGCAGCAGCCATTTTTGACGCTAAGGCATCATCAACGCGCGCAAGACGCCCACGGCGCGGGGCTGATCCCAGCCAGCCGATTTCTTGGGTAGAGGGGATGGAAATACCTGCCTCAACGCCGCGAGCCTTGGCAAGTCTTGCCAATTGCGGGGCTTGGGGCAATTCAGGCGACTTTTCGGCCAACGCCGCGAGCGCGTCTCCGGCTACTTTGGGTGATCCTTTGGCAAGGTAGAGTTCGGCGCGTGCCAAGGTATGGAGCGGGCCCTGCTCCATCGCATCAAGTTTAGCTGAGGCGTCAGCCCATTCCCCGTCACGGATCGCCTTAAATATCGTGCGGTAGAGTTCACGCGCATTTGGACCCAGTTGGGCAGAATAGGGGCGCGCGGAACTTGAGGCTGTTTCAACCGCCGCAAAAGCAGGAACGGCCACCGGCATGGCAATCGCCAACATGACGTAATAACTCAATTTCACGCAACAAGTCCCCCCGCAAGCAGTTGCATATCTTTCCAAACACCAGCTTTCCGGCTCGGGTTCGTCAGCAATAGTC
>JANNWX010000056.1:0-2097 GCA_031409315.1 Sphingomonadales bacterium
TGGCGGACCAGTTGCTGCACGAGCTGGGCATCAATGACGGTGTCACTTTGGAGCTGAATACGCTTGGTGATGTTGCTAGCCGCGATGCGTGGCGCGCGGCGTTGATTGCCTATTTCAACGACCACAAAGATGCTTTGTCAAAGGACAGTCTGGCGCGGTTGGAGAAAAACCCGCTGCGCATCCTTGATAGCAAAGACGAGGGCGACCGCGCGATTTGCAACGCCGCGCCGTTGATCGACGCATATCTCAGCGGCGAGGGACAGGATTTCTTTGGCGCCGTCACCGCCGGATTGGACGCAGCAGGTGTGGCGTGGACGCGCAACGCGAAACTGGTGCGCGGGCTGGATTACTACCGCCACACCGCTTTTGAATTCACGACTGACCGGCTAGGCGCGCAAGGCACCGTGCTGGGCGGTGGCCGCTATGACGGGTTGATCGAAAATTTGGGTGGCCCTGCGACGCCAGCTGTCGGCTGGGCTGCAGGGATTGAGCGGTTGGCGATGTTGGTGGATGTGCCAAAAGTTGAGGCTCCGCTGTTGTTTGTAATTCCAGACGAAAAAGAAGACAGGGTGCTTGCATGCACTATCGCTAATATTCTTCGCAAAGGCGGCGTTGATGCCCAAGTCGCTTTTAACGCTAGCGGGAAAAAGGGATTTGAGCTCGCGAAGCGATATGGTGCACGAGCTCGTGCGGTTATTAGGAAGCAAAGCGAAGGCGATGTCGTAGCGCACCGCACTGGGCACCAAATTGTTATTAATCAGCCAGCGGACTTTGATGCCGCCGATGTAGAAATCAAAGAGGTGATTTTTCAGCTTCTTGAAGGACACTACCAAGTTGTTCGGCAGGATCGCCCGGACAGCGGCTATTGGGTTGATGCTCTGCTTCGACCACTTGCTCAAAAATGACCCAAATATCCCCCCAACGTATCGGCCAGATCGAGGCGCGGTTTGCTGAGCTTGAGGCGCGGATGGCTTCGGGGACGATGGTGGGTGACGCCTTTGTCACCGCGTCCAAAGAATATGCCGAGATCGAACCTGTCGCCAAAATGGCTGCCGAAGTCCGCCGTCTGCGCGCCGAGATGGAAACGCTCGACGCGATGGCCAAGGATCCGTCCGCCGATGCGGAGCTGCGCGATATGGCGGTCGAGGAACTGCTTGATGTCGCGCATGACAAGCAAGTTGCCGAGCATGATTTGGCCATTTTGCTGCTGCCCAAGGACGTTGCCGACGAACGCAGCGCGATGCTGGAAATCCGCGCGGGGACCGGCGGCGACGAAGCCGCATTGTTCGCAGGCGACCTGTTCCGCATGTACGAACGCTATGCCGCGTCGCAAGGCTGGAAAGTCGAAGCAATTTCGATGAGCGCATCCGACGTTGGCGGTTTCAAAGAAGTCGTTGCCTCTGTTTCGGGCGCAGGCGTGTTTGCGCGGCTGAAGTTTGAAAGCGGCGTCCACCGTGTGCAGCGTGTGCCCGTCACAGAAAGCGGCGGACGTATTCACACCAGCGCGGCGACCGTTGCAGTGTTACCCGAACCGACCGAGGTTGACGTCCATATCGAGGACCGCGACTTGAAAATCGATGTCTATCGCGCATCGGGCGCAGGCGGACAGCATGTCAACACCACCGATTCCGCGGTGCGAATTACCCATGCGCCCACCGGCATTGTGGTGACCTGCCAAGATGGCCGCAGCCAGCACAAGAACAAAGAAAAGGCGATGCAGGTCCTGCGCGCCCGCATTTACGAAAAACAGCGCGACGAGCTGGACGGTGCCGAAGCCGAAGCGCGCAAAGCGATGGTCGGCAGCGGCGACCGCAGCGAACGCATCCGCACCTATAACTTTCCCCAAGGCCGGGTGACCGACACCGGATCAACCTGACGCTGCATAAATTGCCAGAGATTTTGGAAGGCACTGGCTTGGCCGAAATGATCAACGCGTTGATTAGCGAGGATCAGGCTGAGCGGTTGGCGGGGTTGTCTGCTTAGTCGAGCACAACGTCAGGGGACTGTCCCAAGCGCGCAGCGCGCCGTGGACTGTCCCCGAGATGTAGCGCACGGGCTTTCAGGGACAGTCCACGGCGCTACGCTTGGGACAGTCCC
>JANNWX010000057.1:0-5335 GCA_031409315.1 Sphingomonadales bacterium
CTATCAACCGATCTCAAGCCCGAACGGCGCAAACGATCAATCTACGAGGCGGTTGTTTATGAAGCCAATAACAGCGGCACGGCGCAATTTGCGCTTCCGCAAGATTTGCCGCGTTACGGCGTCACTATTGGGGCCTTGCAACTGGCCCGCGCCGAACTGCGCTTTGGCCTGTCTGACGCGCGCGGCCTGTTTGGCCCGCCGCCAAAACTGTCATTGGGTGGAAAGGATATGCGTCTTGAACCGGGCAAAGGACTGGCTGCCACTGGCGGCGCTGGTTTCTACGCCGGGGCCGATGCAACAGCGTTGCAGGCCGGATCGATTGAGGCTAGGTTCAGCTACGCCTTTCGCGGCAATGGCTGGTTGACGATTGTGCCGCGCGCTGGCGACACGATATGGTCCCTCACATCAACGTGGCCAAGCCCCAGTTTTCAAGGTGGCTTCCTGCCGACCAAGCGCCACGTTGATGACAAGGGATTTTCAGCAACCTACCGGATTGGCAACCTTGCGCTTGGGCAATCGCTCATCGATGTGCAGGATGCAGCGCCCGTTGAGCGGGTTGGGCCGTCGTCAAGATTGGCGAGCGGAACAAGTGCGGGCGATTATGAGGCACGGATCGAACTCATCGATCCGGTCGACCTTTATGATCAGGTGAGTCGCGCCGCAAAATACGGATTTCTGTTCATCGGATTCACTTTTGTCACCTTTTTGATGTTTGACGTGATTGGCGGCGTCAAAGTGTCATCGGTTGAATATCTGCTGGTTGGCGCGGCGCTGATCCTCTTCTTTGTCCTCCTGCTGGCCTTTGCCGAAGTGATAGGTTTTCTGTGGGCTTATCTCGTTGCCTCGGCGGCGATCATCGGGCTGATCACAGCCTATTCGTCGGCGGTGCTCAAGGCGTGGCGGCGCGCGTCTTATGTCGGCGGATTGCTGACTGCGCTCTATGCGGTGCTCTATATCCTGCTCAGTCTGGAAGCCTATGCGCTGTTGATCGGATCACTGATGCTCTTTGTGGCACTGGCAATGGTGATGTATTTCACCCGGCGGATCGATTGGGGAAGCAAGGATGTGCAAGCAGCGGGTTAGCCAAGCACCTTATCAACCGCAAGGATCGCTGATGCTAGTTCGTCGGGATAGGGCATGGTCGCATCAATATCGATTATCGCCGCGCCGTTGAATTTGAGGAGCGGCGTCACTGCCACTTTGCGCGCGATCAGCGCACGGGAATCGCCAGGCTTTCTGGCAAGCGCAGTTTCGGTGTCGATGTTAAGTCGGATCACCAGCGTCGGCACAAAACATGCCATACGTTCATAAATTGTCCGCTCTTTCACCGCCAGCTTGCTGATCAGCCACCCCTCGGCGCGTGCGGCAGACAGGCCAGGACCGTCATAGAATCCTGCGACTTCGATCTGGGGATACCTGTCAGTTACCAGCGTGATGCCGGATCGACGCAAGGCTAGAACATGTTCAAAATTCGCCAATCGCCGCAGCGAAAACCAGTATAGCACAAGCGCCGTACCAAGGCCGGGGATTTTGTCCTTCGGGTCGCGTGCGCGGGTCGCACGCTTAGACAAAAAACGCTCAAGCACAGGCCCGACAACCGGCCACGCCTTGATCCGGTCGCCCATTGGCCCTGAACCCAGTCCTAGATAGCCGGTTTCTGCGGGTCGAGATTGTCTGAGATAGGTTGCCAGATCGGCGGTTAATCTTGATTTACCTGAGCCGTCACAGCCAACAACGGCAATCAGCGGCGCGAGCGTCTCCATCAGCGTAATTCTTTGAAATAACCACTCAACCGCAACACCTCAGAAAAGGCAAAAACAAGGACAAGTGCAGCATAAGCATAAGCCCATACCATCTGCGTGGCAGGAATTGCCGCAAAATCGAAGCCAAGTCTCGCAAACCAAGGCAAGAACACTGCGGTGCCCAGCAGGAACAGCTTTTGCTTTTCACGCCAGATCATGCGTTTCCACCAGAATGCATATTTTGGCTTTATCCAGCCATTGAAGCGCGGGAAGAGGGCAGGCACATCTTTTGCCCAGTCAGCATGATCCTTCCCGAATTTCTCGCGCAAAAACTCTTCCTCATAGATCGACACACGCTCATAAATCAGGATCGAAACAAGAAAGGTTATCACTGCAAACACCCAACTGCCCGACAGCATGGCCATCCCTGTATAATTGACGATCCGGCCAACATAGAGCGGGTTGCGCACCAGCGAATAGGGGCCTGTTGTATTCAACTCGGCTGCCTCAGCAGCAAGCTTGGTGCGGCCCGATGTGCCCAGTGCTGCAAAGCCGCTGGTGATGACGCGAACAATCGCCCCCGCACTTGCCACGCCCAATGACATCCAGAACCAAAGACTGTCTTGGCCCGCATCAGAAAACGGGCCAATATCGCGCGAACAAAATGCAATGACCGCCGCAATGACAATCACCGCGTAGATATAGGTGCCACGGATGAAGAACAGCCGTTTGCCGCTCTTGGCCATTTCTTGTTGATACATGGGTGTTTTGGTCCTTAAGCGCGGTGTATGAAACTGCCTATGCGGAACTTTGCGGCCAAATCATGACAATGCCGCCCCGAAAATGGTCTGCGATCCTACTCGCCGGGCAAAGGCCGGGCATAGACCCGCTCGCTAGCCACTTTGGTGAGACGTATAAGGCCCTGGTCCGGGTTGGCGGGGAGCCGATGGTGACGCGGGTTGTGCGCACATTGTGCCAATCTGCCGTGATTGAGCGGATCATCGTTCTTGCGCAAGAACCGGCGATGCTGGCGGGCGCGGTGGCGGCCGGGGGAGCAGCAACGATGACCGTCAGTTCAGCGGGAATATCGCAAAGCATAAGCGCGCTGGCCGGGACGGCGGATGTGCCGTGGCCGGTTTTTGTGACGACCGCCGACCATCCTTTGCTGACCGTAGAAATGGTCGCAACATTTCTGGCCGGGTGTGCGGATTGCGATCTTGCCGTCGGGATGGTTGAACGGCGGACGATCCTTGCGGCCTATCCTGATAACAAACGGACGTGGCTGCGCTTTCGTGACGGCGCATGGTCGGGGGCCAACCTGTTTGCCTTGAACAATGATCGCGCCCGCGCTGCGCTCGATCTTTGGGCTCAGGCCGAACAGGACCGGAAGCAGGCGTGGAAATTGTTCCTGCATTTCGGGCCGTGGCTGGCATTGCGGGCGATCACACGCACGATCGGGCTTGGCCGGGCCTTTGAATTGGCGGGCAAAAGGCTAGGGCTGAAGGTCAGGCTAGTAGCGCTCGACTTTGCCGAAGCCGCCATCGATGTTGACAAACCAAGCGACCATAGTCTGGCCGAACGGATTCTTAAACAGCGGTCAGATAAGGCGTAAAGCGCGGCCGGTTTTTCCAAGCGCAAGCCGGTCTTCATACGACAGCGCCAGTCGGCACCCGCACCACAATGTGCCCATCAAGGTCAGAACCAGCAGCGGGAACTGGACTGCAACGGCGAGCCAATTGACCGACACGGCAATGAGAAAGCCGCCAAGGGCCACCAGTGCGGAGCGGATGGCCACGGTTTGAAACGGCGGCGCAAAGGGGTGAATTTTATCATAGCGATGAAGCTGCCATAGCGGGATCGCGGCGGCGGCAATCAACCCTGCACCAATGGCCAGCGTCATTCCCGTCAGCCCGCCCTGCGGCATCAACGCCCAGCCAATGGCAATGGCCAGCCCCAAGCCAGCGATACTGCCGACAAGCTGGCTTTTGTAACCTGCAATCACCTGCTGGATGGGAACCGCGGCCCCGCTGATCGCTTCGGCAATGCGGGCGATAACCAATACCACAAGCGCGGGCAGCGCAACCGCCGCCCCTTCACCGAACAGGCGCAATATCGCCGGTCCGCCCGCGATCAACACGGCCCCGAGCGGCACCGCAATCGCAAAGGAAACCCGGGTTGCAAAGCCGTATATATCTTCAACGCTGGTCCGCTCCCCGGTCGATGCCAGCGACGCAAGTGGCGATAATACATAGGCAAAGGCGATGCGGACCAATTGGACGATGCTGGAAATTTTGCGGACGATGGCGAACAGGCCGCCCGCAGTCGCCCCTGCCGCACCGGGCAAAAGAGCATTGAGTGCCAGCGTCGGGGCGTCGCCAAAAAGGCGGGCAACAACATTGGCCGGCAGGATCGCAAGCCCGGCCTTTAGCGTATCATGCCACACAGCGTCGACAATCGGCCCTTGCGCCAACAAGCGCAGGTCATAATGTTGGGAGACAAGCCGCACGCACAAGATGCAGATGAAGCCAAGCGATACGATATGCGCATAAAGCAAGGCCATCGTCGAAAATCCCGCCGACCAGAAACCGACGGTAAACGCCAGACGGGTGATTTGTTCCCAGAACAGGCGTAGCCTGACCTCCGCCCCGAACACGCGGCGCGCGCGCAGAGCCGACGTGGCGATTTCAACAAATGCCCATAGCGGGAGTGTCCACACGAACAAAGCAATGGATTGCGCCAGGTGCGCCTGATCGGCCTGCGCCGCATTGAAAATATGGGTGAGCGACGGGGCAATGCTTGAAACGATAGCGGCAATGATCAAACATGGGCCGACCCCCAGGATCATTGCCGTTCGCAGCGAAGCGACCGCATCCCGTTCTGACTTTGCCTGAGGCACCGTGCGTTGCAACGCGGACGTCATGCCAAGGTCGGCGATATTTTCAATGAGGTTCACCGTGGCCCACAACACGGCATAAAGGCCAAAACCGGCAAGCCCGAACATCCAGACATAAAGCGGTTGCGCAACAACATCGATGACAGAGCCAAGCCGCGCTAGCAGGGTGGTTCCAGCACCCTTTGCAACATCCTTGGTGGTGACCGATTTAGGCCTGTCGGTTTGTGTCAACTGCTCTGTGCCCCGTTTTTACTTTGCCTTACCCTAGCAGGTGATTTTGCAATGGGCGAGCCACCGGGTGATCGGCCAAAATAATTCGTCGAAACAGTTGAGCCTGACCCCGCATAAGTCTATCGAGAAGGCGCGAATAAGAAGGCGACCGTCAATGGCTGAATTCAGATTACCAAAAAACAGCGTCGTCAAACCGGGTAAGGCCCATCCTTCGGGCGAAAGCACCGGTCGATTGAAGGCCTTCAAAGTCTATCGTTACGATCCGGATTCGGGGCAAAACCCGCGTTATGATACGTTTGATGTGGACCTCGATACCTGCGGGCCGATGGTTCTTGACGCGCTTATCAAGATGAAATCCGAACAGGATCCCAGCCTGACGTTCCGCAGGTCTTGCCGCGAAGGCATTTGTGGTTCTTGCTCAATGAACATTGACGGCACCAACACCTTGGCCTGCACCAAGGGCATGGAC
>JANNWX010000058.1:0-1561 GCA_031409315.1 Sphingomonadales bacterium
GCAACCGCCATGATGGCGCGCGGGATTGAGATTTTTTGCGGCACCGATGTGATGCGGCTGGAGAAAACGCCGGGCGGGATCAAAGCTGTCGCCACAGACGGAACAGAGCGCGAGTATGATCTGGTAATGTATGCCACCGGGCGCAAGCCGAATTCGGGCGGTATGGGATTGGAAGACCTGGGTTTGGAATTTGGCCGCGCTGGGCAGATTATGGTTGATGATTATAGCCAGACCGGCGTGCCGTCGATCTTTGCGGTGGGCGACGTGACCGACCGGATCAACCTGACGCCTGTTGCCATTCGTGAAGGCCACGCCTTTGCCGATACGGTGTTTGGCGGCCGGCCTACAAAAGCCGATCACGCGCTGGTGGCATCGGCGGTGTTCACGCAGCCGGAAATGGGGTCGATCGGCCTGTCGGAAGAAGCCGCGCGGGAGGCGGAGCCGATTGAGGTTTATGCAACCGCATTCCGCCCGATGCAGACCGCCTTTGCCGGGCAGCCTGACCGGGTGATGATGAAATTGATCGTATCACAGGCGACACGCAAGATTTTGGGCTGTCATATTGTCGCGGCTGGCGCAGGCGAAATGATCCAACTTGCGGCGATTGCCATCAAGATGGGTGCTACGAAAGAGGATTTCGATCGCACTGTGGCCGTGCATCCGACCATGGCGGAAGAACTGGTGACGATGCGAAAGCCTGTTCGGGCGGGTTAAGCGCTTGAATTTCGCGCTTTGATGACCAATTTAGAGAAAACAACGAAAAGGGTCTGAATATATGTCTGGAAACGGTGGCCCATGGGGCGGCGGTGGCGGCTCTGGTGGCGATGATCGCAATAAGGGCGAGGGCGGCGATAACCGTAACGGCGAAAATCGCGGTGGCGGCCGGCGGCCGGGTGAAGGGCCGCAGATCCCTGAAATTGAACAGATCATGAAAAAAGGCCAGGAGCAGCTGCGCGTGCTGATGGGCGGGCGTGGGCGTTCGGGCAACGGCGGTGGCAACGGCGGCGGCGGGCGTGAACCCGGCGCACCTTTGGTAACACGGCAGGGGCTTTTGCTGGGCGCGCTGGCGGCGGTGGGGCTTTGGACCTTCATGTCGTTCTATTCGGTGAAGCCGGAAGAACGGTCGGTCGAGCTTTTCCTTGGCGAATATAGCGGCATCGGCAATCCGGGCCTGAACTTCGCACCTTGGCCGTTTGTAAAGGCCGAAGTTGTGCAGGTGACGGGCGAGCGGACCACGGATATCGGCACCGGGGCTGGCGGCGAAATGGATACCGGGCTGATGTTGACCCGTGATCAGAATATCGTCGATATCGAATTTTCGGTGGTGTGGCGCGTGGCCGACCCGTCGGAGTTTCTGTTCAATCTGGCCGACCCGACCGATACCATTCGGGCGGTGTCAGAATCCGCGATGCGCGATATCATCGCGCGGTCGGAACTGTCGCCCATTCTGAACCGGGATCGCGGTACGATTGCTACCGATTTGCGGGCGTCCGTGCAAAAGACACTTGATAGCTACAAAGCCGGAATTTCGGTTGTGCGGGTCAACTTTGCCAAAGCTGCC
>JANNWX010000059.1:0-7750 GCA_031409315.1 Sphingomonadales bacterium
TAGATATAATCGCCCATGTGCAAAACGAGGTCTATGTCCTGACGTGCCGCTGCATGCGCATAGGCATTAAAATAGCCAAACCCCATATTGGAACAGGAAAAGACGGCGATATTGAAATTTTTGACAGACCCTACCGGCAGGGTTTTGGTCCGGCCAATTGGGGAGAAGGTGCCATCGGGGGCGATGAAACGGTAATAATAAATTGTGCCAGGCTTCAGGCCATCCACCGTGATCTTGACCGTATGGTCACGCCAAGGCCCGGTAATCATCTGCCCGCCACTGACGATTTTGGCAAAGTCGCGGGCATCCGACAGTTCAACACGCACTTTTGACGGTGACCCAGTGGCGCTGACATAACGGGTCCAGAGCAACATCGAATCCGGGCCGGGTTCGCCGCTTGCGACATTGTGGGTAAAACCCGTGAGGCCGAGTAAGACTTGCGCCGCGAGTGATCCGCCGGGCAGTATCAATCCGCCAAGGCCGAAACCGGCTGTTGTCAACAAGGCGCGGCGATTGATGGTCAATGACATATTTTCATCCTCATCGTGGGTCACCCCATAGTGACGTGGGAAATCAAGCGGTCAACATCCCTTTCGTCGTGATATGCAGCAAACCCCACCCGTAAAACGTCACCGCGCACATCGGTTATCACGTCCCGAGCGGCAAGGGCGTCGTGGATAGCCGGGGCTGCCGCGCCTTGAAAGGCAAGGAAGCGGGCGTGCGGTGCTTGTGTCAATGGGTTCAGCAATGTCATATCAGACAATGGCCGCGCTTTAAGAAACTGTTGCTGCAATTTCGTGACATGTGCGGATATGGTTGCCGTGGCCAGCCCAATCTCTGCCAGCATATTCTGCACCGCGTTGAACCGGTAAAGGCCCGACGGATCGAACGTTGCGCCAAGAAAGCGCCGGCCATCGGGCGCATAGCCAACAGCACCGCTAGGCAAGGCGAGATCGTCAAAGGCGGCATACCAGCCTGTCACCGGCGGGCGCGGCGCAAAACCGGGTGGCGCGTGTAGAAAACAAACGCCTTCCCCTGCCATCGCATATTTATAGCCGCCCGCGATATAGAAGACCCGCTCCGCTATAGCCGACAGATCGGTCGGGATCGCCATGAACCCGTGGTAGCCGTCAATCACCACCCAAGGCCCGTCGGGGCGGGAGGCGGAGGCCAGCATCTCCAATTCTTGCATCACATAGCCCGAATTGAACAGCACGTGGCTTGCAAAGATCAGATCGTGCGCACCCGCTTGTGCCCGCTTAACCAACTGGTCGGGTGCAACCGTTTCGACGACCACTTCGCCGTTTTCCGACCATCTGGCCATTTGCCTGTGAAAACTGTGGAATTCCCCGTTGGTCGCCAGCACCCGAACCGGGCGCGCGGGGATGGCAGAAACGATCCTCACGATGAAGTCGTGTGTATTGGGCGCAAAGGCAATTGTTGCCGGATCGGGTAAGTTCAGTTCGCGTGCGACATGGCCTTGCGCTTCCGCCCAAACCGGCCCCATCACTTTGCCCCATTTATCGTCGGCCAAAGTGGCTGCATCCTCCCAAGCAGTGATTTGCCCTGCAAAGCTCGCATCAGGCCAAAGGTGATGGCTGTGCGCGGCAAAATGCAACCGGTCTGGCGCGGCTGATAAAGCGCGGGAAAAGAGATGCTTCATGTTTAGGGTCAGGACCTGTTAAATTCACGTTCGTGATGGGACATTATCGGGATGAGCTGCAAGGAGTGTAGGGAAAAGCATAGCCTGGTCTATGGTTTTTCTTACGCGACACCGCAGATCGCCCGAGAATGCCCCACCGCAGGCGGTGCCATATTTGGCCCACAACCGCGTTGCTCACTTGCGCAATAGCCCTGCAATTGTGCCGCATTCGCGCCTAGTTTTGACCCAAATCTGGCACCGTCACGAACGTGAATTAAACAGGTCCTGACCCTAGCTATTTCGGCCATGGGCACCCGATTGTCGATAGGCAACGATCTCTCGCCGTTGACCCTGTGCTGCGGGGTGGGCATAATGGTCGGGAATTAGGAGCGTGCAGATGCGTCTTATTGCAGCGGTGATTTGCCTCACCACGACAGGACTTGCAGCCTTTGCATCCGCGCAGACGCCGCCGCGTTGCGCCGACAGTTTTAATCTCTATTTCGAATCCGAAACCGCCGTCGTCCCGGATTCGGCGAAGGGCTTGGTGGTGGCTATTATCGAACGGATCAAGAAATGCCCGGCGTCCCGCATCCTCGTTATTGGTCATGTAGACGGATTTGAAACGCGCTTCCGCCCCAAACTTGGTGCAGACAGGAGCGCGGTAGTCGCGGCAAACTTGCTGCGGCAACTTCCCTTGGGTGCGCGCGTGGTCGTAACCGATGCTGGCTATTCAAGGCCCGCGCGGGTAACTGCATTAGGCATCAAGGAGCCGCTAAATCGCCGCGTTACGATTGAAATGCAGTAGAGTTAAAAGGCAAATTCGATTGAGGCATGGGCGACAAGCACCCCGGAGCCTGCAAAACTGACCCGTACTTCTGAAAAGGCGCTGGCCTTGCCAAAGCGGAGCACAGTGGCTTCGACCAGAAAATCATCGTCGCGGGCCGGTCGCAAGAAATGGGTGTGCTGATACACTGTCCCTTTCGACATTCGGTCAGTGGTCGCATTGGCGATGGAGGCGACGGTGTCGATGGCAGCCATGATCGCTTGGCCACACACAGCGCCGCTTGAAAATTTGAGTGCATCGGCAAACGGTAGCTTGGCAGCGGCAAATCCTTCCCGCACTGTCCAGTTGCAAAGACCTAGCTGTTTTACCCACGGCGCGAAAATTGAATCATATGCATCGAGCACAGTGGCTTGGGTGACGGGGAATAGCGGTGGTGATTTTGTCATCATCGGGAGGCCTGTTGGAAGCGTGAAGCCAAAGTGTAGCACGCGTTTGCGTTTTCGCCCATGTGCGGCTATAGGCTAGCGCTGCTATCGTCGCCTGCGACGGAATTTGAGGCTCCGGGCGACGGGGCAACGCCTTCCTACCACGACCCTGGCTCCACGCTTGTGCTTTTGCAAGTGTGGCCATCCATGTTTTCGTGAAAGGAAACGCATCATGCCAATCGGCACAGTAAAATTTTTCAATGCAGACAAGGGCTATGGCTTCATCCAGCCAGATGACGGCGGACAGGACAGTTTTGTTCACATCACCGCTGTTGAACGGGCCGGCATGTCGACCCTCAACAAGGAACAACGTGTTTCTTACGAAGTTGAAATGGGCAAAAACGGCAAAGCTTCCGCCGTTAACCTGCAGGCTGCTTAATCTATATGGCCAAAGAGGATCTGCTGACCCTCGAGGGCCTGATCGACGAAATTCTTCCTGATGGACGCTTTGGCGTCATGTTGGAGAATGAGCACCGGATAATCGCTTACACGGCGGGCAAGATGCGGAAATTCCGTATCCGGTCCGTCGTGGGCGACCGGGTTCATGTCGAAATGACCCCGTATGACCTTTCAAAGGGCCGGATTGTGTTCCGGGAACGGACACCAGGTGTTGGCCCCAGCCAAAGGCGCGCTTTCAAGCGTTGATTTTCTAACATGGGAGAGTTCCGTGTCGACACTAGAATTCTACCTGACCCGTGCCGCCCAATGTGGGCGTGAGGCCGAAGCGGCAACGCTCGCCAATGTGCGCGAACGGCAATTGACCGCACAATCAGTGTGGCTTGATATGGCTGACCGTCTTGAACGGACGAACGAAGGCCGTGCCGCCGTCGCTGCGCACAAAGCCGAGGCGGCAGCACTGCTTGCGGATTGAGGCGGATGATGTGGTTACGTGCTGCATAAGAAAGATGGTAACGTGGCAAAACTAGTCTTTGTCTATAATGCCGAGGCTGGATTGATGAGCGGTATGATGGATTCGCTCCATAAAACCCTCTCGCCTGATACCTATGAATGTGCGCTATGCGCGGTCACGCACGGCTTTTTTACGATGGATAAAACATGGCGGGCCTACCTCAAGGCGCTGCCGCTCGATGCGGTTTTTTTTCACCGCAAGGATTTTGCGTTGGCCCATCCCGATGTCAAAGTGACATTGCCGGTCATCATGCTGGAACGTGATAGCGGGATAACCCCTTTATTGTCAGCCGATGACCTCAAACAAGCGACGGATGTCGATGCATTGGCGAAGGCGCTTGACCAGGCTCTGTCGCGTGAGGGTGTGATTTAGACCCGAAACCGATCACATTTGCACAGCGTGATCGTCTTTGGCGGTCCGCTGGCGAGGAGCGAGGCGAAGCGCGGGCCGGTTGCCCGTGCGAACCGCGCGACGACGTCCTGCGGGCTGCCCAAGACGACCCGCAAGGGCGGGCGGGCTGCTTTTGCTCCACTGCGGCGTCCCTCGTCGATCACGATGCAAACGCATCACTCACTCCTCGCTCCTTGTAGTGAACCAAAATCGACTCCGTCACGCTGCGCAAATGTGGTCGGTTTCGGGTCTAAGGTCAGGGCTCTACGTCGTTCCGCCAGCGTTGGTCTGAAACTGCCGAACAACATGGTCGAACACGGCTTGGTGCAGGGCATGATCGAAAGCAAAACCATATTTGAACCCGTCACGCCATGCGACGGTCGTTTCTAACCCGCCCAGTCCTGGAATAGTCAGCCAGACGCGTGCGCCGGGGTGCATCGTGAAGCTTGTTTCACAACGAAAACCCGTCACCGATAAATCTTTGATCTTGATTCGAAATTTGGTCGTGCCTTGCTCACGCAAATCTGCTTCCATCGTGATGGGAAGTCTGGCCGCATGGCGCACATCATCACCCGGAATTGGGCCGGTTTCCTGTGTTGACATCGTGGTGTGCCAACCTGTGTCAGTCATTAGGCGCGCCATTCTTCATAGGCGCATCATAATTTCACTTGGTTTACAAAGCGTTGACGACGAATGTCGTTATTTTCCGCGTTTTTTCCGGTGGCTTTCAAGATCGAGCACCGCATGGTCAGCGCCTTCTGGCAAAAGCCCCAATCGCCGTGCAACCTCCTGATACGCTTCGACTTCTCCCCCAAGGTCGCGGCGGAACCGGTCTTTATCAAGTTTTTCATTGGTCACCATGTCCCACAGGCGGCAGCCATCAGGACTGATTTCATCGGCCAATATGATACGGGCATAATCATTTTCAAACAGGCGGCCAAATTCCAGTTTGAAATCGATGAGCCGGATGCCGATCGCTGCGAACAGACCCGACATGAAATCGTTCACACGGATCGCCATATCGGCAATGTCATGCATTTCCTCTTGGCTCGCCCAGCCAAAGCAGGCGATATGTTCGTCGGTGATCAATGGATCGCCCAGAGCGTCATCCTTGTAATAATATTCGATGATGGTCCGCGACAATTGCGTTCCTTCCTCGATTCCAAGTCGTTTTGCCAGTGATCCCGCCGCGACATTGCGAACGACAACCTCAATCGGGATGATTTCAACCTGCCGGACCAATTGTTCGCGCATGTTCAACCGTTTGATGAAATGCGTCGGGATGCCGATGTTCCCCAAAAGGGTGAACATATGCTCTGAAATCCGGTTGTTGATTACGCCTTTGCCGCTGATCGTGCCCTTTTTCTGGGCGTTGAAGGCTGTTGCATCGTCCTTGAAATACTGGATGATCGTGCCGGGTTCAGGCCCTTCATATAGAATTTTGGCCTTACCTTCGTAAATCATGCGGCGACGGGTCATGGACGATTCCCATATTTCAAAAAAGCGCGAAGCCCCGGCGTGCTGCGCTGGTGAGGTCGCGGCTGCCGGGGCGGTTAACCGACCTATAACGGATCGCGCGAAATGGTGCAATCAAGTTGGCGGATGCCCTAGCGAGCGGCCCCGGCCGATGACAATATATTGCAATGCACCATTGCAAATCAAAACCCGTGCCTGCTATCGTTCAGAATATGACCGATCCAGCTACCCTTGTTACCGAACTGATCTCGTTGCTTGATGTCGAATCGCTTGACACCGATCTCTATCGTGGGCGCAGAAAGCCCGACGGTATTGGCCGTGTTTTTGGCGGGGAAGTAATTGCTCAGGCGTTGGCGGCGGGCCAACGCTCAACCGACGCCGACCGCGTGGCCCATTCGCTCCACGCCTATTTCATGCGACCCGGAAGCGAGGATCACCCGACAATTTACCGGGTTGAACGCGACCATGATGGGGGCAGTTTTTCAACCCGACGAATTATCGCGCTACAACAGGGCAAGCCGATCCTCAATATGGCAGCCTCGTTTCACAAGGTTCAACCCGGCCTGTCACATCAGGACAAAATGCCTGACGTGCCGCAGCCTGAAGAATTGAAAACAGAAGAAGAACTCCGCGCGATGTTTGCTGACCAGATTCCCGAACGGTTTCGGGCCAACTTCTTGCGTCGGCGTCCCATCGAATATCGTCCGGTTGATCCGCGCGATTGGGTGGGCAGCGACAAACGTGTTCCCGCCGTCCAGAATGTCTGGTTCCGCACTGTCGCGCCTGTCAGCGGCGACGCGACCATCCACCGCGCAATTCTCGCCTATGCCAGCGATTCCTACCTGCTTGGCACCTCGACCCTACCACATGGCGTCAACTGGATGACACCGGGCATGCAATCTGCAAGCCTTGATCATGCGCTCTGGCTCCACGACGATTTTCGCGTCGATGATTGGATGCTTTATACCTGCGATAGCCCCTGGACTGGACGGTCGCGCGGCTTCAACCGTGGAGCAATCTACACGCGCGATGGCCGCTTGGTCGCCAGCGCGGCGCAAGAAGGTTTGGTGCGGATGAAAGGGTGATTCACATCTTTGTTGAATTGGTCTAGGCGCTCCTCATGCCTGACCTGATTGATCCCCCCGCGCCGCCCAAAGATCCGTTCGACCTGATTGTCGATGCGCCGTTCGATACTGCACTGTCCGACCGCTACTTGGTCTATGCTTTGTCGACGATCACCGCCCGGTCGCTGCCTGATTTGCGTGATGGCCTGAAGCCTGTTCACAGGCGTCTCCTTTGGGCGATGCGGCTCTTGAAGCTCGATCCGGCCAGCGCCTACAAGAAATGCGCGCGCGTTGTCGGCGATACGATCGGCAAATACCACCCGCACGGTGATCAATCCGTTTATGACGCGATGGTTCGGCTCGCGCAGGATTTCTCTCTCCGCTATCCTTTGGTCGACGGGCAGGGTAATTTTGGCAATATCGATGGCGATAATGCCGCCGCCTACCGCTATACCGAGGCACGGCTGACGCCTTCTGCCATTGAACTGATGGCCGGTCTTGATGACGGCACCGTCGATTACCGCCCGACCTATAATGGGGAAGAAGAAGAGCCGGAAATTTTCCCTGGCCTGTTTCCCAACCTGCTGGCCAACGGCGCCTCGGGGATCGCGGTTGGCATGGCGACCAGCATCCCGCCGCATAATGCGGCCGAGATTATCGACGCCGCCTGCCATTTAATTGACGAGCCCGGGGCTGAAGACGCCGCGCTCATGCGATTTGTGCAGGGCCCGGATTTTCCGACCGGTGGCCAGATTGTTGACGCGCCAGCCGCAATTGCCGAGGCCTATGTCACTGGCCGGGGTAGTTTTCGTTTGCGATCACGCTGGTCGATTGAGGATCAGGGGCGCGGCACATGGAATGCCGTCGTCACCGAAATTCCCTATCAGGTTCAGAAATCAAAACTGATTGAGGCCATCGCGCAGCTAATTGCTGACAAGAAACTGCCGATCTTGGCCGATGTGCGTGACGAATCGGATGAGGTGATCCGGCTTGTCATCG
>JANNWX010000060.1:0-5935 GCA_031409315.1 Sphingomonadales bacterium
GCCGGAGGCTTCGGCCTTGGCAAAGGCGGTGCCGCGCACAGTGATGACTTTCTTGGAGTCAGATGATTGGACGGTCGCAATAGCATTGCCCGCATAGATCGGGCGGGTGAACGTATCCGTGCTTTCAACTGAAAGGATGTCACTGATCTGCATGACATCGAGCAAAGCTGCGACGCGCGGCGCGATATTCTTACCGTGCGATGTGGCAGGGGCGAGGAAAGCATCATAGCCTGCCATCAGGCCAGCAATGAGCGGCGCGACATTTTCAGCCAAGCCATTGGCATAGGCACCGTCATTGGCGAGCAGCACCTTGGCGATGCCAGCTACCTTTGCCGCCTGATCGGCCACAGACGAACAGCCATTGCCCGCAACCAGCGCGTGAACTTCTCCGAGTTTGGCGGCAGCAGTGACGACGGCGAGAGTTGCGTCCTTCATCGACGCATTATCATGTTCTACCCAGATGAGGACGCTCATGCCGCCACTCCCATATCCTTGAGTTTTGCCACCAACGCGTCAACGTCCGGCACTTTGATGCCCGCACTACGCACAGCGGGTTCGGTGACCTTGAGTGTCTTCAGGCGTGGCGCGATATCGACGCCGTAATCAGCCGGTGTTTTCATCGCCATCGGCTTGCTTTTTGCCTTCATAATGTTGGGAAGCGAAGCATAACGCGGTTCGTTCAGCCTTAGGTCGGTGGTGATGATCGCAGGCACTGTCAGCGAAACCGTTTCGGACCCGCCGTCAACTTCGCGCGTGACCGCAACACTGTCACCCGTCACTTCAACCTTTGACGCAAACGTACCCTGCGGACGCCCGGTGAGGGCCCCGAGCATCTGCCCGGTCTGGTTGCTATCATCGTCAATCGCTTGCTTGCCAAGAATGACAAGGCCCGGCGCTTCTTCGGCCATCACAGCGGCGAGAAGCTTGGCAACGCCCAATGGCTCAACATCTTCGGCCTCGATCAGGATTGCCCGGTCGGCCCCCATCGCAAGGGCGGTGCGCAGCGTTTCCTGGGCTTTGGCCGGACCGACGGAGACAGCGATCACTTCTGTCGCCACGCCTTTCTCGCGCAGGCGCAGGGCTTCTTCAATTGCAATTTCATCAAACGGATTCATGCTCATTTTGACATTGGCAAGATCAACGCCCGAACCATCGGGCTTCACCCGCGGTTTCACATTATAGTCAATCACCCGTTTGACGGGGACGAGAATTTTCATCGATTATCTCCGATGGTTTTGTTTACGTTTACGTCAAGTTTACGCCGCACTGCACAAATTTGGCGCGGGTTGCAAGTATTAAGCCGCGCGGCGCACCTCTGCGACGATCTTTTTTGCCGCATCTCCCAAATCGCTGGCGGCAACAATTGGCAGGCCAGAACCGGCTAGAATATCTTTGCCCTGCTGCACATTGGTGCCTTCCAGACGGACGACGAGCGGCACGGAAAGGTTGACCTCCCTTGCTGCGGCAACAATGCCGTCGGCAATGATGTCGCACTTCATAATGCCGCCAAAAATGTTGACGAGAATGCCCTTCACCGCCGGGTCTTTCAGGATGATCTTGAACGCCGCCGTCACTTTTTCCTTCGACGCGCCGCCGCCGACATCGAGGAAATTAGCCGGGAATTCGCCGTTTAGTTTGATGATGTCCATCGTCGCCATCGCCAGTCCTGCGCCATTGACCATGCAACCGATATTGCCGTCGAGCTTGATATAGGCGAGGTCATAGTTCGAAGCCTCGACTTCGGCGGCATCTTCTTCGGTCAGGTCGCGTAAGGCCGCCAGATCCTTGTGACGGAACATGGCGTTGCCATCGAAACTGACTTTTGCGTCGAGCACGAGCAACCGGCCATCGTCGGTAACAGCAAGTGGGTTGATCTCAATCTGTTCGGCATCTGTGCCCAAAAACGCGTCATACAGCTTGGCAAGCACATTGGTGGCTTGCTTGGCAAGATCGCCAGTCAGGTCGAGTGCAGCGGCGACGGCGCGACCGTGATGGGGCATGATGCCGGTTGCGGGGTCAATCGTGATCGTGTGGATTTTTTCAGGCGTAGTGTGCGCCACATCCTCAATGTTCATCCCGCCTTCGGTTGAAGCGACGACCGCAATCCGGCTCGTCGCCCGGTCAACCAGCAAAGCGAGGTAGAATTCCTTGGCGATGTCAACGCCGTCAGTAACGTAAAGCCGGTTGACTTGCTTGCCGGCCGGCCCCGTCTGGATTGTGACCAAGGTATTGCCTAGCATATCGATTGCGGCGGCGCGGACGTCTTCGGTCGTCTTGGCAAGGCGGACACCGCCCTTGGCATCCGGGCCGAGTTCCTTGAATTTGCCCTTGCCGCGCCCGCCCGCGTGAATTTGCGCCTTAACGACAAAGAGCGGTCCGGGCAGTTTTGCGGACGCTGCAACGGCCTCATCCACGCTCAACGCCGCAAAACCTGCGGGAACCGGAACGCCAAACGTGGCCAGCAATTCCTTTGCTTGATATTCATGGATGTTCATTGCGCGACTTTTGCCCCTGCCAAATGGTCGAGAGGCCTAAAGCACAGCAGGGCGCGGTTGGAAAGACCCCTAAATGCTAATCGCGCAGGAGAGTCCCGCTTTGGTCGTGATTGTGAGGATTTCCGTATCCTTCAATGCACGAACCTTGTGCAGGAACTGGCCAACAGTCAGGTCACTGATCCGTTCATCCTTGAGGGAGCCAATCGAGGCGAGTCGCTTGAGCTGGAGGAGCGATAATTTGTCGACCATACGCTCCGCCATACACGCCGAGACGCGCGGCGACAGGCCGGCTGATGCCAAGCCGGTGCGCAACCGAGTTTCCGGGCTCGCGCAGGACGACAACGCAAGAAGAACCGATAGTCCGAAAATGATTCTGCTGTTCATGGGGCTTCTTTCTGCAAACCTTGGTAACAGGCCAATGTCTCGACCCAATGGCCAGTATTGCCGCCCTATGGGTGAATGAGGGTGACGGCAAGATGAACAAGCGCTATAGGTTCGATCATGTCTCCCATCGTCGGAATTATGATATTTTTTGCGACCATCGTGCTGATGGAAGGCTTTGCCTACGTCATGCACCGCTGGGTCATGCACGGGCCGGGCTGGTTCCTTCATGAAAGCCATCACCGGCCGCGCACTGGCATGTTCGAGTTGAACGACCTTTACGGGGCGATATTCGCCATTCCGTCGATCACCCTCATCTGGGGTGGTGTGCAATCAGATTGGGGAACGTGGGCAGTCTGGGTTGGGGCCGGGATTGCGGGCTACGGCGCGATCTATTTCGGTTTCCATGATGTGATTGTCCACAAACGGGTTGGCACGCGCTACATTCCCAAATCGGCCTACATGAAGCGAATAATCCAAGCCCACCGGCTGCATCATGTGGTCGAGACTAAGCGCGGGACGCTGAGTTTCGGGTTCATCTGGGCGCCAAGGCCTGAGGCACTAAAGGCTGAATTGTCGAGACGTGGCAATGCTGGGATCAGGGAACCAGTTGGTCGCGAAATAGTCTAAAATCGTCATGGGCTTGAACGTTTCTTGATGGCCTCTGGAACTATTTTATCGAGCATGAAATCGACTTCGTCGAAATAGCCGAAGCTATTGGTGAAGCCAGCAAAAACTGTGTCTGTGTCTGGAATATAGGCTAGAAGCGCGGTCGTGCCGCCTGGCCCGTCGCCTTGCTTGTACAAAACCACGCCGTAGGATTTATGCATAGATTGCAAGGCCCATGTTCGCTGCTTACCAATCGGCTGAGACTGCATTCCAGCTTTTGCGGCAGTCAAAAATCTCTGGCTAGTTGGCGAGAGCAGCTTTCCACGAAATGCAGCAGAGCCCAACCGCAACAAATCTGGAAGGGTGCTGATTATGCCGCCAGCAGCATCATTACGTTCAGACGCCAAGGTTGTATTAAACAAATCACCTTCTGCCCGCTTCTGCCCGCTAACTATAGCGAAGATTGGGTTGATCTTGATCGCGTTTCTAATGTCCTCAGTGGCAATCAGATAACCTCGGGCCATTGGCCGTTTCGGGTTTATTTTTCCTAGAATGAGGTCGGAATAAAAATATGTTGAGGACATGCCCAATGGCTTCAGGATAATATCCGTAACAAAGTTTTTGAATGGCTTTCCGGATTGTTTTTCTACGATCAAGCCCAAAAGCGTATGATTTGAGTCCGAATATGAATGCGTTTCGCCGGGTTTTCCGGTCGGTTGCTGCCGTGCGCCATTGGCAAGGGCGACGAGTTCCAGTGGCGTGTAGATTCGTTTCGGGTCTGCGGTCGGGCCTAGCAACGTCGAAAGATAATCGAGGTCATTATTGGTCGGATAAATCCCGCTCGAATGATCGAGTAGTTGGGCGACGGTAATTTGGTCAGCATATGGAATGTTTTTTACAACATCACCGAGCACAGATCTCAATGTCGATTCCAGAGATAATTTGCCGTCATCGACAAGCCTAAGGACCGCCACTGCGGTAAGAATTTTTGTAATGCTGCCGATGTGAAACGTTGTGTCGGCCCGGAGTGTCTGACCATTCTCGATATCGGATTTGCCAGCTGCAATCGCCCATGATTTTCCTCCGCCTGTTTCAGTGGCAATAGCAAAACCGGGATAACCACGCGCAATCCCCTGCCTGAGAAGCGGCGCAATTGTTGTATCATATGATGACGATGAGCACCCTGTGAGCAACATCAGAGCAATTGTGAAAGCGCAAATCGCGGGTTTCATAGCGCATACTCCTTCCCCTTTAAGGCGATTTACTGTGCCTGCACCAACGCTTTAGCAACCCAGCGCAGTTTTCCCGCCTTACTTGTTACAACCCGGTGATCCCATGCCTGATCGCCCCGCAACGCAACTTCTCTCACGATGTCCCCGTAAATGCCGGCTGCGGCGAGCACAGCCCAACGCGAGCGGAAGGGCAGGCGTTTTGCGCCGATCCGCGCGCTTTCCTCATAGCCCCCGGCCATCTCCGCCAGCCGTGCGCCGATCCTCGCCATGGCGGCCCGGTGTGCAGGTTTCATATGTTCGCCCGGTGGAATGTCCGCGTTGCCAAGCCAGGTTGCTGGAATGTAGCAGCGACCGGCGTCCGCATCCTCACCAATGTCGCGGGCGATATTAGCGAGCTGGAAGGCGAGGCCAAGATCATTGGCGTGATCGAGCGTGGCCTGATCGTCGGGGTCCACGCCCATGATAACAGCCATCATCAGGCCAACGACGCCCGCAACATGATAACAATAGGTGAGCAGATCAGTGGTGGTGCGCGGCGAAAAATCATCGGCATCCATGGCAAAACCCTGAACCAGATCGCGCGGCCATTTGTGCGGGATGCCGCATTCGGCAACGACAAGTGCGAGCGCGTCAAAGGCCGGTTCGCCGGTCACGTCCCCAGCCAGAGCGCGCTCGGTCATCGTCTGGATGAAATTTAAGCGTTCGTGGGGGTTGTCGACCGTGGACATTGGTCCGCCGTGATCCTGACCGTCGGCAATGTCATCACAGCGACGACACCAGCTATAGAGGAGCCATGCGCGCTCTCGAGTTTTGCGGTCAAACAATTTGGATGCAAGCGCAAACGATGTCGACCCTTTGGCAATTGCATCGCGCGCGGTCGCAATCAGAGCCGCCCTGTCCATGTCAGAGGTCTTGCGCCTTCATCGCGAAGATCGGCTTGTGCGGCACGTGGTTCGACATTTTTAAGAGCAACCCGTCGAGTGTCGCGTCCACAATCATAATCCCGCTGTGTGCCTCACGTATGAAACCAACCTCCACCATGTGGGAATTGAAAGCGATTAAATAATCAAAGAATCCAGCGGTATTGAGCAAGCCGACCGGCTTGGCGTGGTAGCCCAATTGCGCCCAGCTGATCGCTTCCCACAATTCATCCATCGTCCCGACTCCGCCTGGAATTGTCAGGAAACCGTCAGACAAGTCGGTAAACAAACGTTTGCG
>JANNWX010000061.1:0-7582 GCA_031409315.1 Sphingomonadales bacterium
AGCCGTGGATCTTTGTGCCGCGCAAGGAAGACTACTTCGAGGCGATGAAGCCGCTGCTTGCCTGCTGGCTCGAATGCGCGGCCAGCGCGACCTTGGGGCTGGAGACGTCATCCAGCAGGCGGCTGTGGTTCTTCCTCGACGAGCTGGCCGATTTGCCCCGCGTCGATAACCTCACCCGGTTGCTGCCCGAGGGTCGCAAGTTCGGTGCCGGCGTCGTGCTGACCTTTCAGGCCATCGGCCAGATGCACCGCCGCTATGGCCGCGACAGCGCCGAGGCGCTTTTGGGTTGCTGCAACACCAAGCTTTATCTCCAGCTTATCGACCGCGACACCCGTAAATGGGCGTCGGACAATATCGGCGATGTCGAGGTCGAAATCCGCAGCGGGTCGGATAGCTTCGATTATGGGCCGAGCAGCGGACGAACATCGCTTGCCGCTGTGCGGCATGTCCGTGCAGCCGTGATCGAAAGCGATATGCGGCTGGAACCGCATCATGGCTTTCTGCAATTGCCGGATGCCTTGCCAGTGGCCAAAATCAAGTTGACCCGCGCGCATATCGAAGCGCGCGGCAATCCGGGCCAACGCAGCTTTATCGCCGTCGATGTCAATCGGTCACTATGGAGCAAACTGCCCGCCAAGGGTGCGGCAGCGGAAGTCACAATCAAGGCTGACGGGCCAGTCTGATGGTTGCCACTATCAGCGCCCTTGGCAGTTCTGCGCAAGCGTCGAGCTATTGTGAAGCCGATGACTATTACGCCGGGGACGGGCTATCGCCGAGCGAATGGCAGGGTGCAGGCGCGGATGCCGTTGGCCTGTCGGGGGAGGTTGAACGCGATCAGTTTCGCGAGATGCTCGACGGCAAAATGCCTGACGGCCAGCAATTAGGAACCATGCGTGACGGCGAGGTGCAGCATCGCCCCGGTTGGGATGTGACCATGAGCGCACCAAAGTCAGTGTCGATCATGGCCGAGGTTGCAGGCGACCGGCGGCTTGTTGGCGCGCACGACCGCGCGGTCAAAAGTGCGCTGGCATTTGCCGAACGCCATACCGCCGCAACCCGGATCAGGGACGGCGGGAACGTGGAGCGGCAGCAGACGGGTAATCTCACTGTTGCGAGCTTCCGACATCATACGAGCAGGGCGCAAGATCCGCAGTTGCACACGCATAACGTCATCATGAATGCCACCCGCGACGCCGACGGCAATTGGCGTAGTCTGGAACCGCGCGCGCTCTATCAACTGCAAAAGGCCATCGGCGCGGTGTATCGGCAGGAGCTTGCGGTCAATGTGCGGGGATTGGGTTACGAGCTTGAGGTTGGCAAAGATTCATTATTCGAGATAAAAGGTGTCTCTCCGCAAGCCATTCGGGCATTCAGCGAACGCGCAGCCCAAGTGGAGGCCCATCTTGCCGAGCGCGGCCAAACGCGGGAAACGGCGTCCGCAGCCGAAAAGCAGATTGCAGCACTCGATACCCGTGCTGTGAAGCAAGAGGTAAACCGCGCCGCCTTGGTCAAGGATTGGCGCGAGACGGCGGATAGTGCCGGATTTGGCCAAGCAGCACGATTGGCCTTGGTCGCAAATGCCGAACAGACGGCGGCACGGGCCGAACATGCGCCGATGTTGACTGCCCAAGGTGAAATCACCGCACATCAGGCTGTTGCTTTTGCCGCCGAGAAATTGGGGGAACGCCAGTCGGTGTTTTCAGCAGCAGACTTGGAAAAGGAGGCCGGACGGTTTGGGCTGGGGACTGTTACGCAAACCCAGGTTGGCGCAGCGATGGACCGGGCGATGAAGGACGGCGCGGTAGCACCCCGCACGTTCATCGACAAACGGGGCGCGGAATTTAGCGGATTTACCACCGCAGCTAACATCGACAATGAACAGCGGCTGTTGCGCGCAGAAGCGAACGGGCGCGGCAGTGTTGCCGCGATCCAGACTCCGTTGCAGGCGGCAAAGGCGGTCGCTCGTGCGGCGCTCGCATCCGAGCATCTCTGGACTCCAGACCAGCAAATCGCAGCTAAGGCCTTGCTCACCAGTCAGAACCGCGTGACTGCGGTGCAAGGCTATGCCGGAACCGCAAAAACGACGACGGTTTTGACGACCGTGGCCCGCGAGGCGCAATCGCAGGGTTACAATGTGACCGCACTTGCGCCGACCGCATCGGCAGCGCGGACGCTTGGCGAGGCGCTTGGGCTTCGAGGCGAAACGGTCGCCAAGCATTTAACGAGCCAGACGCCCGTAACCACCAATGGTCGCAACGTCTGGATTGTGGATGAGGCGTCGATGCTCTCCGCGCGCGATACCGCAACATTGCTCAAATCCGCCGAAAAGGCCAACGCCCGTCTCATTCTTGTCGGTGACGTGAAGCAGCTTGGCTCGGTTGGAGCCGGAGCCGCGTTCGCTCAACTACAATCCGCAGGCATGGAAACCGCCAAGCTCGCTGAGATTGTCCGCCAGACTAACCCGCTCACCAAGGAAGCTGTTGAAGCATCCATACAGGGTGATGCCCGCCGTGCGCTCGACGCACTTGATCGCGGCGGCGGCAAGATTATCGCCCTTGCTGATCCAGTAGAGCGGATGAAAGCGATGGCAGCGGATTATGCTGCGCTGTCACCCAAGGAGCAGCGCAGCACCATCGTCATTGATCCATCGCGCGCAGGCCGCGATGCGCTTAATGCTGAAATCAGGACGCAGCTTGTCGCCAGCGGCAGATTGACCGGCGAAACTGTGGCCATGCGGACACTTGAATCTAAAGGGCTAACCAAGGCCGAAGCGCGCGATGCCCGCTCTTACGAGGTCGGCGATGTCGTCCGCTTTGCGCGCGACTATGCCGACAAGGGCATTGCCAAGCGTGAATCTGTGACGGTGATTGGCATTGATCCCGCTAAAAATGCTGTCGCGCTCGAAAAGGCGGACGGGCAAAGTGTGGACTGGAGACCAAGGCAATGGGGTGCGGGGAAAAGTGAAGCATTCACCCCCGGCAGCGTTGAATTGATGAAGGGTGACCGGATCGAGTTCACCCGCAACGACCGTAATTTGTCCCGCGAGAATGGCGGCAGAGCGCAAGTCGTGTCGGTCAACGCCCACGACCAGGTCGCCCGCGTCCGGCTCGATAGCGGTAAATTTCAGACGCTAGACCTCGCCAAATCCACCGACCAGCATCTGCGCCACGGCTATGTCCAAACTGCCCACGCCGCCCAAGGTCGCACCGCCGAGCGTGTGATGATCCACGCTGATAGCCGCGCTAACAATCTTGTGGATCAG
Organism: Sphingomonadales bacterium; assembly: GCA_031409315.1. Classification (GTDB taxonomy): domain Bacteria; phylum Pseudomonadota; class Alphaproteobacteria; order Sphingomonadales; family Sphingomonadaceae; genus Aquisediminimonas. Next base: position 3,263 of record JANNWX010000061.1, read on the forward strand.
AAGATGATGTATGTCGGCATTTCACGGGCGAAGGCGTCGGCGGCTGTCTACACCGATGACAGGGCGAAACTTGTCGCCGGTATCAACGAACGTGCAGGTTTAGCGCAGACGGCAATTGCACAAGCGATGGGGCCTGTGCCGAAGGCGGCCAAGGTGATAGGCGCGGGGTTGGGATGAAGCGAGTGAATACATTGAGAACGTTTGGAAGTTGTTTCGCAGTGTCCGGTCGACGCCGTTTATAGCCACAGCTATCTTGCGCGTCATCGTTGTTTAAGCTGACACATTTGTGCAAATGCAGTAACTTGCATTCTATCGACCTCTTCGCACAAATTGTGGTGGGTGCAGAAACGGAGACATGCATGTCGGTTTCGATGGATCGGAGTAAGGTTTCACGGCTTCATAAGGACATTGCCGATCTGCGGGTTAAAGACGCGCAGGAAGCCAAAAGGGAGGCCGACTTTACTACCAAGATGGTGCGAGCTTCGAATGCTGCCCAGTCTAGCAAAAGCGCTTCGACGGTCAGTTCGAAACTGAACGAAGCAAGTCGTGCTTCCAGCGATCTAGCATCGGTGCAAAAAAAGCGGGCCGAGATAGCCAAGGCGACGGCATCCAAGCTTGCGGATTTACATCGTGCGCAAACTTCGCTCGAAAAATCTGAGGACATTGATCGAAAGAAGGTGTTGGGTGACCAGAAGAAGGCAGACGATGCGCGGGCGCGCAAACTGCAACAGCTTGATAAGCAGCTGAATGATCAGCGCCGAGCGGCTATCGCAGCGCCTATGGCTGTTGCAGCCCTTGCAGCAAATACGGAAGCTGACATCTTACCTGAGTATGACGTTTTTATCAGTCATGCCTCTGAGGACAAAGACAGCTTTGTTCGTCCGTTTGCTGAAAAACTGGCTCGAGCTGGTATCACGCCGTTCTATGACGAAATGTCGCTAACGTGGGACGACAGCCTGCGTCGGCGGATTGATCAGGGGTTAGCGCGCTCTCGGTTTGGGATCGTAGTTTTGTCCAAAAATTTCTTTTCAAAAGAATGGCCCCAACGCGAACTTGACGGATTGGTCGCTCTCGAAATTCAGGGGCAGTCGCGCATCCTGCCCATTTGGCACGAAGTATCCAAGGATGAAGTTTCCCGATTTAGTCCGCCACTTGCCGACAAGGTGGCTCTAAATACATCACTGTTATCTGTCGATGAAATCGTCGAAAAGCTCTTGCCACTATGCGGAAAAAAATAGCCCTCTAAAACTTTATCATGATCAGGGCGTGAGACAGCGACGTATTTTGGTTGAAGATGCTTCAAGACTGTCCGCTATCGAAAATTGGCCATTCAAGCTGAATAAGCCACTGTTGCGATTATATCGCTGGAACACCCGCGTCTTCAGTAATCCCAAGGGTTATGGTCCTGTCCTAGAAGGTAAGCAGTATGAGAATGCCAAATTTGACACTGTGTTTATCGTGGAAATTTAGCACACGAATTGCGCTGCCTAACGGCGACCCGCTCTATACGCTGCGCGCACCAAGCCCATGGTCTTGGCCGTTCCGGTAACGATCAGGAGCGCGGGAAAATGAGCGGGATTTTCTGGGGTCGCACTCTTTCCCGCTGCTAACGCGCTCCTTGAGGGTGCGGCGTCTTTCGGCTGACCCGCTGACACTCTCGCCTCTGTCCTTGCCGGTCGGGCGGCGGGCGCGCGTTCGCGGTGACTGGCGTCGCTGCCCCTTCGGGACAACAGACTTGTGCCCGCTTCGCTTGCCGCCACACCGCTCGGCTGCGTCGCGCCGTGCAAGGGTGCCATTGCCGGTGCCGCATTGCGGCTGAGGGAGCCTGACCGGCTCCGTTCCATGATAAGCGGGAACGCCAAGGGCTTTGCCCTCTCGTTTCCCAAAGCTGAAGTAGTCGCCCCCGTGTGGCGGTCGCAGCGCGCCCGCTGGCCCGCGCCAGGGCAACGATTCAGCTTTCCCTCCCCCTCCCATCCTCGCCGGAAGGCAGGTCGCATGTCGCAGAGCAATGCGGCTTTCAGCCCAAGAGGAGGCAGGAAAATGTGTGATTTGCAATTGATGTATCGTGAGTGCGGGGCCGAGACCCGCGACGACTATTTGCGCGATTTGGCGAACGAGAACGGCTTGCCGCTGGCCTGTGTGCGGCGGATTGCCGACCGGCTTGGTGAGCGCTAGGATTTCGGGGTGCTAGTCCTGATTTGCGAAACCCGCAGGGGGCGGGAGCAATGAGCGCCCTTGCCACAGCGCGCGAGCGGACGGCGCGCATCGCCCGTTTGAATGACTTGGCCCGCCGCGCAATGGGGGTTGCTTGCACCGCTGTTGCCACCGTCGGTTTCCAGTCGCTGCCCGAGGCCGATCAATCCCGCGTCCGCGAACTTATCGAAACCTATGATGCCTTCGACGACGACAACGACCCGCACGGCGAACGTGATTTCGGATGCGTCTATCAGCTTGCTTGCGGTCGCTGGACGACCGAGCGCCCGAAATTGCGCGACGATGAGCGCGAACGAGTATTCTGGAAACTGGATTATTATGACCGCGATTTGCAGTTTGGGAGCGAGGATGCCGCGAACCCCGCCGTCACGCGACGGGTGCTGACCATCATGCTATCCGATGAATATTGACAGACGGCGGCGACAGGTTTCCCTGCCGCCACCAATCCGATTACGACACGTATTGCCGCACGACGGCCTCAGCCGAGTCAATCGCTTGCCTAGCCGCGACCAGTGCTTGCAAGGCAATGGTCGCATCCCTGCCCGAAGGATAGGGGCCGCGCGGCGGAATATTGGCCCCTTCCTCCGGTTGCACGGAACGAAAGGCTTGCCCACTGGCAATTTCCCCGATCCGCCCACCGTTCACGCCGAACCACGCAGCGATGTCATGCTGACGGTCACCCCGCGCTAACATCGCTTTAACGGTTGCGGCATCGCGCTCCGAAAGACGGATGCCACTAGGTTGTGCTCGTTGTCCCATGACGATCCCCTTCACGCCACTTGACGGAGTTTAAGCAACTCCGTTTCGAATGCGTCATAAGCCAGCGTATAGCTGCCTTCGTTCTTGCCGATCTTTTGCGCATCGCCAGAAAAGGCCTGAATCAAGACTTTATATTTCCGCACGATCTCGTCGAGATGCTGGTTGATAAAATCTGCTGGGTCCGTCTTCCAACGCAACATTCCGCTTTCATCGGCTTCGATGAGTGCCTTCAATCCGTAAACGAGCGGAACAATGAAGCCGTCTGGGTAACGATATCCAGTCGGGCGCTTGCCAAACGGCGTCGTTGGCTTCGTTCGCAAATCTTTCGCAAGTGTTACGGCACGGAGCAGCCCAAAACTGCCATTGTTCCGATTATAGGCGTCGGGGAAATCGGCATAGATCATGTCCATCAACAGTGGCATTTCACCGGCAATCTTGAGCGCGCTGCCAATCGTTGTGCTGTGCAGTTCGTGGGTGCCATCACCCGTGCGTGTCGATACCTCAGGATGCTCCATCAACGTATCGAACGCTGAAGAGCATTTGCCTTTGCCGCTGTACATTTCCGCAGCACGCGGAGCGGATGCACCCGTCGGCAAAGAAGCGACCGACAACGGAATCCATGAAAGGGCGACGAGATCGCGAACCTTAACGTCACCACCATCGTTCGATTTCCACTCGACCCGCTTGGCGATTTCGGCGGGGACGTTGCCGCGCAGGAAATCGTAAAGTCCCTTCTTGTTAGCTTTGGCTTCGTCGGCAAGCTGCTTATTATTGTTCCGTGCGGCGCAGATTTCAAAAAGCGAGCTGGTGAACGCTTCAAGCAACATCGGATCATCGGTGTCACTCGGCATCAGCACTTCAACGGGGACGAGGAAATCGAGCGGGCCCCCTTCCCCCGAAGCGGCCGAAGCCTTAAGCGCATTGACTTCCGCCTTGCCTGCAATCCACGCGGCCTTGAAATCGGGCCAGCTCTTGATTTTCTTGACCGCCTTTGGGTCACCATGCGCAACGGCCAGAATATGCGTTCCGATGGCCAGCGTATTATGCCCACCGTCGAGGACGCCCTCAACTTGCGGATTCTCAAACGTCATCTGGAAACGCCGCCGCTCCAATTCACGGCAGTTTGCCGAGGCGACAAGGATACCTTTGGTTTTGAACGGAAACAGTTCGGGAGTCCGCTCGATTGACTCGATGATATCGGTTGTGATTGGCCCGATTTTCGCGGTGCGCGGGTTGGCTTCCAGATCAGCTGCATCGAGCAGCGGCAACAGGTTGCGCGCACGGACAAAGCCAACAAGGCGCGTGACAGGCCCTTCGGTTTGACGATCAACGGTTTCAAAGCGGATA
>JANNWX010000062.1:0-4669 GCA_031409315.1 Sphingomonadales bacterium
GCGGCCATCACCAAAGGCATCATCGCACTGGTGTTGATCGCTGTGCAGGACAAACAGGCGAACGAAATTCTTGACGCAGACATCGACGCATTGCTGGCCCCATTTGATTTGAAGTCGCAACTCAGTTCAAACCGGACCCAAGGCATTCCCAACATGATTGCGCTCATCCGCGCGACAGCGGAGCGGTTTACCCCCTAATCAATCCGAACAATTGTTGCCGTTATTTGACGTGCAATGCACAACAAACGCGCCGATCAAAGCAAGCATGACACCGCCAGCGACAACAGCAACCCAAGCGATTTTATTCCCTGTTCCTTGCTTTTTCTTCGGCTTACCGCTGTCTCCCTGCCCCCCGTCGGCAGCTCCCAACTGGGTTTTGTAGGCCAAGATATCTTGGCCAGCGAACTGCATACTCGGACCGTAGGAAGGCGACCAAGCCAACCCGACGACACGCCCAATCTCGCGGCGCTGATCATTCCCACGTGCGAGCATAGGGCCGGCATGCGCATTCAATCGCACACGTTCGGACTCTTTGACGACAGCCTGATTGCCCAGACGAATTGTCAGTGTCGATTGAACACCAAAGCCGCTGACGGACGTCGCTCCGCCGCTTTGGCTGTGCAGCCTCAGGCCCGCATCTTGGGCGGCGCATGCGGGGCCAGCGATTGCCAATTGTGCGGCGGCCAGAATTGCGAAACCGGATTTCATATCTTTCCTCTCCTGCCTGTTCTCATGGGAGGCTCGACCGAAAATACGGCGTGAGTATGTTCGCAATTTGGTCGAAAAAAGGCATCGCAAATTTCGCTTTCGTCCCTGGTTGCTCGTGTTAAAATAGCCTGTGAAAACTTTTTACCAATGTTTGATGTTCGTGGTGGCATTGTTTGCCAGCAGTTCTGCGGTGGCGTCAGACCCGGTCCGGCGTTTTCAGGTCGGCACCGAAAATTTCAGCGAAAGTGAGATTGTTGATGCCCGCGCGCTTCCCGAATTGGGCGGCGGGGCGGCGATCATGCTCACGCTTGATAAAGCTGGGGCGAACCGTCTGGCTGCGCTGACCAAAGTCACCTTGGAAGGGACAGTGTCGATCATGCTCGACGACGTAGAGCTTGCACGACCGGTTGTGCGCGAGGAGATCAAGGGCGGCGTGTTGGTCATCACCGGCGCGTTCACGCTTACCGAAGCGGCTGCGCTTGCCAAAAAAATTTCCGGCAAAGATCCGTTGCCAACCGAACTCGAAGAATAGCTGTTACAGCGCCATTCGCCGTTCTTCGGCTGATTTTAGAATCTCATAACTCGTCTGGATCGCTTGAAACCGCTTAGCCGCGTCACCGTCACCTTGCGTGACATCAGGATGATTGGCCTTGGCCAACTTGCGCCAAGCCGTTTTCACAGCATCAAAATCTGCATCAACTTCAAGGTCTAAAATATCGAGCGCCCGCATTTCATCCCGACTGCGCGATCCGTCACCTGGCCCACCCCAGCCATAATGTTGTGTTTCTTTATAGCCCGAAAAATCACGTCGTTCATTGGCTTCGCGCTCGGCGGCGTCTTCGACTGACAGACCCTCAAAATAATCCCAGTTGCGATTATACTCACCGGCATGATCCTGACAAAACCACCAGCGCTCTGGACTGTTGGGGGATTTTGGGGCGGGCCTGTCACCAGCATTGGTGCACCCGTAACGATCACACAGACGGACGGTAACGGCCTCCCGGTCGGCACCATAGCTGCGCCAGCGCGGAAAACCCCAGTCGACAGATCGTGATGGTTTGCGAGACATAGGGAATGATCATAGCTGGTTTGACGTGCCTATTCCACCCCAGAGTGCGGGTAAAAGCGATGCTTTTGTTATCTTTGTTAAAATGCCAGAGGGTCTGTAAGCCGGGTTCTGTCCTCCCCTTGCGGGGATGTGCGACCATTCCTCTAGGGATATTGTTACCAATATCCTCAAGCAACCAACCCGGGTGACTGGGAGGAGGATCCCATATGCCACCCCTATTCGGTCTTGCTCCCGGTGGGGTTTGCCGTGCCGCCGACGTTACCGCCTGCGCGGTGCGCTCTTACCGCACCGTTTCGACCTGGCCGCACCAAAGCGCGGTGGACTGATTTCTGTGGCACTTTCCCTTGGGTCACCCCAGCCGGACGTTATCCGGCACCGTTCCTCGCTGGAGCCCGGACTTTCCTCCCCCCGTCTGCTTGCGCAAACCGGCGGCGGTCGCCCGACCCTCTGGCACTTCGCGTTTACGTGCAAAGCCCGATGACGGCAAGTCCGGCAGTAGAATGGGATGGCAATTTCCAGATTAAAGAAATCCGCAGCATTGCCGTTAGATCGGACAATCACTTTGGATATGCAGGCAATCATTATGACGGGGCGGGTGTATAAATTTGTCGGCCATATTCTCCAGAAAGTCTGCGGACCATCCAACCGGGTCGCCCGTCACGGCGGCGAAGAATTTGTCATATTGTTCGAAGGGAAATCCGCCGAACAGGCTTTTGAAATCATAGACGCCGCACGACGGAACCTTATGGGCCGCAACATCATCGACAAATCCAACGGAACGACATTTGGAAACATCAGTTTTTCGGCCGGCGTTAGTGACCTGCGAAAAAGCCTGGATGTTTCGGAATTATTGCGAGACGCCGACGCAGCGCTTTACATCGCGAAATCGGCTGGCAGGAACTGCATCAGACTTGCTGCCTGATCCTAATCCGGTTTTTTTGCTACAGCGACCATCGCGGGGCGCAAAAGCCGGTCCTTGATCACATATCCCGCCTGCATTTCCTGAATGATCGTGCCGGGTTCGACATTGGCATCGGGCAGTTCAATCATCGCCTGATGCTGGTTTGGATCAAGCGGCATACCCATAGCGGCAATCCGTTTGATGCCGTTGCGGTCAAAAACCGACAGTAATTCGCGCTGCGTTGCTTCGAGCCCAGTGACAAGTCCGATATTGGCTTCGTCTCCCCGCATTGCCTCTGGCATGGCATCCAGCGCGCGGGCCAGATTATCGGCAACCGACAGGATATCGCGCGCGAAATTGGTCGCGCCGTAGGCCCGTGCATCCTGCGCGTCTTTTTCCAGACGGCGGCGAACATTTTGGGTTTCGGCCTGCGCATATAAAATTTGCTGGCGTGCTTCTTCAAGCTCGCCCAGCAAAATACCAAGCGGGTCTGCTTCGGGCTCTGATGGAGCGCCCTCGGCGATCATGTCGTCTTCTGCTTGCATTGCTTCTTCACTCATTATGTCATCAATCTCGATAGGGTTTGCGCGGTGAAATCCACCATGGGAACGACGCGGGCGTAATTCAAGCGCGTCGGGCCTATGACCCCAACGACACCAACCACCCGGCCATCCCGTCCGTGATATGGGGCCGCTATCACCGATGATCCAGACAAAGCGAACATTTTGTTTTCAGCCCCGATAAAAATTTTCGTCGAGGGACCTTCCCTTGCGCTCTCCAAAAGGCGGGAAATTTCTTCCTTGTCCTCGATTTCGTCGAGCAACTGGCGAACGCGGTCAAGATCTGTGACGGCCGCTTCGTCAATCAAATTGGCCGCCCCGCGCACGATCAGCACCGGGCGGAGCATGGAATCTTCGGTCCATACGGCAATACCGCGTTCGACCAGATCTCGACTGGCCGCAGTTAAAGCATCTCGTTCAAGGTGAAGCTCGCGTTTGATCATCCCTGCGGCTTCAGACAATGTCATGCCTGCAAGCCGGACCGTCATATAATTGCCGGCCTCTGCCAGTGCAGGCGGCGAAACACCACGTGGCACTGCGGTGACCCGGTTTTCAATCGACCCGTCATCACCCACCAGAATCGCCAGTGCCTGACCATCGGAGAGTGGCGCAAAGGCAAATTGCTTCAATCGTGGTTCGCGTGCCGGGACTAGGACAACACCGGCATGCGATGACAGGCCGGACAACAGGCTAGACGCCGCCTCCAACGCAGTTTCAATCGGTCCGGCATTGCCCAGTCGCGCTTCAATCGTCGTGCGTTCATCCAGCGTGGGTTCCGCCGCCTGCATCATCCCGTCTACAAACAGCCGCAGGCCGCTGTCAGTAGGCATCCGTCCGGCCGAAGTATGCGGCGAGGCGAGCAGCCCAAGTTCTTCCAAATCTTGCATGACATTGCGGATTGATGCGGGCGACAGGTTCATCTGACCAAGTTTGGAGATCGTCCGCGATCCAACGGGCGCGCCCGACCCCAGATAAGATTCAACGACGATCCGGAATACATCGCGGGCCCGATCGGTGAGTTCAAGGACGGCGGTCATATGCCCCCATAGGCCATCCTCGCATCAGCGGGAAACCATAATCACCCAAAATCATTCCCGCCCGCCCGCGAATGACGTAGGGGGAACGCCGAATCACAATAAGGAACAAATGATGCGCCCATCCGGACGCGCGCCAGACCAAATGCGCGCTATTACCATCGAACCTGCCTTCACCAAACATGCCGAAGGATCGGTGCTGGTTAGTTTTGGCGATACCAAAGTCCTTGTCACCGCCTCGGTTGAAGAACGGGTGCCACCGTTCCTGCGCGGCAAGGGCGAAGGCTGGGTGACGGCGGAATACGGAATGCTGCCGCGCGCGACCCACACACGCAGCAACCGGGAAGCCGCCAAAGGCAAGCAATCAGGCCGGACACAGGAAATCCAGCGGCTGATC
>JANNWX010000063.1:0-5957 GCA_031409315.1 Sphingomonadales bacterium
GGGGGGGGGGGGGGGGGTTCGGGGGGGCGAGGGGGGGGGGGGGGGCGGGGGCGCCCGGCGCCCCGCGGCCCGGGGGGGGCCCAAAGACGACCCGCAAGGGCGGGCGGTCCGCCTTTGCTCCACTGCTGAGTCCCTCGTCGATCACGATGCAAAAGCATCACTCTCTCCTCGCTCCTTGCAGTGAACCAAAATCGACTCCGTCACGCTGTGCAAATGGGATCGGTTTCGGGTCTAGATGCCGTTGGGGTCAGGGGCATTAGGCCTTTAACACGGTTTACAGATCGTCGTCACCAAGCCAGATTGTCGGTGTTCTGACCACGCTTGGACGTGCCAGAATTGTCGCCGCATAGCCAAGCGTGAATACCGCATGGGGCACAAACCCGTCGGGGATCAGAAGTTCAGCGCGAACATCTGGATCGCCGAGCCACAGCATCGGCGAACCCACCCAGCACGTGCCCAACCCGCGTGCAAACGATGCAATGGCAAGGGTTTGACCAGCTCTGGTGCACTCATCAAGAGCCACCGGATTGCCAGCCTTTCCTGATATGATGATCACCGTCGTTGCGTTAAAGAATATCGAAAAATCGGGTCTCTCTGTCCAACCATATCCGTCGCGTTGGGGACGATTATCGCGTGCGAATTGAAGCGCACGCTCTCCATATGATTGGATGCGCGCCGCGCCGCAAATAACGTTGAACATCCAAGGTTCCGGGCCGCTCACTGGCGTCCAAGGCACATGTGTTGCATCGTCGATGATCGCTTCAATAAGCGACTGATCAACAGCGCGAGGCAAATAATCACGAACTGACCGACGACCGTGTATGGCCTCTATTGTCTCCATTTCGCACTCCTATTAATACCCAAAATCCGGGCGGTGAATTTGTTGCCACAAGAGTTGCTCGCTTAGGGGCTAATGTCTAGCGCCGTCACCAATAAGCGAGAAGGCTGCCCAAGCGTTTGGATGAGCCCAACTGTCATCAGGGCCGTCATGCGTTGCATCGTTGCGGATCGCCTGCATAGCCTGTTGAAGGGCCTCGGCACGGCTGAGCGCCGGGTTAGATTTTTGTCGCCTAAGCGCATCAACGGTAATCCTGGCCGCGACATCATCCCGAACGGGCCAATGCGAAACGAATAAATTACGTGCGCCTGCGTAAAAAAATGCACGGGCCAGCCCCGATAGGCCGGGCGCGCCCTCCGATCCGTCCCCCGCCGCCGTGTTGCACGCCGACAGGACGACCAAGTCCGCATCGAGCCTCATCTCGGAGATTTCGGATGCAGTCAAAAATCCATCATCCTGATCGCTGGCGAGGGCTGGCGGCGTGAAGACAAGCCCTGGTTCGGCCGCACCCGCCAATTCACCAGCCATCATCCCGTGGGTCGCAAGCGCAAGGATACGGACTTTTGACAAATCAGCCGATCGGATAGCATGTTCGGTTGCTTGCGACTGCACATGAACAGCCGATGGGGGTGCGCCCAATGCAACACGCATATTTTCAAGCTCGGTCGCCGTTCCTGGCAAACGCGAAAGCGAGTTAATCTCTGCAACATTCGCGATACCCTTACCAGCGCGCGATAAATTCGGAGAGAACATCATCCTCGCTGCGCGCCCTCTGCTCTGTTTCGACCCTCTGTTTATGGCCAGACCGGAGAGAATGGGGTCGCCGTACCCCACAAAGTCTTGAGTTGACGAGGTTGGCGAAAGCGACGCTTTTTGTGCAGCACTCCGCAGGAATTGTAAAGACTGAATGGACGGTATGGTGATAAGGGCATGTGCATCGGCGAACCACTTGGTTGACCGTAAGGCGGCAGGATCACCGTCCTTCCCAATCGGGGTATCGGTTACCAGAATTCCCAACGGAAAGCTCGAAAGAGCGCCGCCAGAGGTAATGAATACGTGGCGCTTTCCTGCCAAAACTGATGCAACTGGCGCAATCAATTGTTGATAAAGTGCATAGGCCGTCTTGCGATCATAGGCGTAACCGCCGCCGCTTTCCCGTCCCCATTTCTCGCTGGTCAAAATGTCAACGCCGACGTCGACGCCAACATCCCAAAGCAACCGTTTCACACTAGGCGCTGTTATGTCTTTGTCCCAGTGGGTCCGGGACCATTTCATCGATGTGCGGCTGACCGCGACGACATGTGTGCTCATCGTCGATTGGACCGCCAGCAAAATCGCCTCGTCTGGGCCAAGCATTTTTTGGGCTGCGGCGAGGTCAACCGACTCTGACCGGACCAGTGCAAAATAATCCGGAAATTCTGATCGCAAGCGGGTGTCGAGACGGTCCATCTCAATCTCTAATTTCTGTCGTTCGTTTGCGAGTGATAGGCGCAATGGACGACTTTCAGGCCCATTATCAGAGATTGTTTGGTTGATGAGCGCCGCATTGGTTTCCCACTGCGTGTCAAGGTCTTGCCGCTGACGTGTCAGGAGCCCTAACCCGGCAGATTTGCGCTCTGCCGCCTGACGCACCGCTGCCTGCCCTACCGCCTTGCCAGCCATGCCCGATATTGCATCCTGAAGAGCCGTAAAAACTTCGGGTTCAAGGCTCTGGCGTTGCGTTGAATTTTCATCTGACGCGAACCAGGCCGCCTCGGCGAACCAGATAAAATCATTGGGACGCGCCTTTCCTTCTCGCTCAGCTTGGGCTTTTGCATATGCCGAGGCATCAGAAGATATCCGCTGCGCCCTTTTCCCGATGATCAGGGCGCGCGCGGGGTCAATCGCGCCTTTTACCAGTGCTGGCTCGCTCAAACGATTGGTTACCAGAGCATAATGAAGCTTCAGGCTATTGGGGTGTTGCGATCCAAACAACCGCTCATGCTCAGTGAGGACACGCGCAAATAAGGGGTCAGCTTCGGTATATTGGCCTGAATATTCATAATGATTGGCAAGATTAAAAATCAAGCCGAGCGTGTCGGGATGTGACGCGCCCAAGCGGCGTTCGCTCTCTTCAACCAATCGTTTGGCCATAGGAATCGCTTCTGAAAATCTCCCTTGCGAGCCGTAAAGCATCGACAAATTGTTTAGTGTTTGCAGCGTGTAAGGATTGTCCCGCCCCAATAACCGTTCGCGCGCTTCCAGCGCACGCAACAGCAGCGGTTCTGCTTCGGCGTTTTTGCCAAGGCGGTGATACAGCCCTCCCAGATTGTCCAGGAACGTCAACGTCAGCGGATTTTCTTTTCCAATCAGGCGCTCACTCGTTTCAAGGCCACGCACAAAAAGGGACTCGGCTTCGGCATATCGACCTTGATATTCAAACACCGTGGCGAGCTGCTTCATCGCGCTCAGAGTTAAACTATGGTCTTTACCCAGATCTCGCTCAAAAGTCTCGAACGCGTGTGTCCGCAGCTGTTCGGCCGCAGCATATTGTCCCAATTTCACGTATACATTCGCCAGATAGCTTTCAGCCGCCAACGTAGCGGCGTGATCACGACCTAGGGCCAAAACTTGAGCATCAAAGACGCGTTTGCGGAGCGGTTCCGCTTCGGGAAACCGGCCCAGCATTTCCAGATTAAAGGCGAGACTGATGATCGTCACCAGTGTTGACGGGTGATCCTTGACCAGTATGCGCTCGCGCGTCGCAACGAGCCTTTCAAGCAAAGGCACTGCCTCTTTATAACGCGCCTGTCTGGCGTAGAAAACCGAGAGGTAGTCGACTGTGGCTAAGGTGCTCTGATCGTCCGGGCCAAAGCTCTGCTCAGCAAGTGACAGCGCCTCCTTGGTCAACAGAATACCAACGTCCGTTTGATCAGATTTGAGTGCCACGTCGATCCGATCAATCAGGACTTTCCAATCCGCGCGCGACCCTGCCTTGGGGGCCGCAGCAATTATCGCTGAACGGGGTTGCGTTTCCGCAAGACTGGGGCTGTGCAGCGACAAGCCCGCAATAAGCACAAGGTTTATAAAAACACGCTTGCTCATGTTCCAACACTAGCCACTTGCAAAGCCAACAACAAGAATTGCCACACCGTCTTTCGAAACCCTATCATCTATGATCGCGGTGTTGCCCCCTTCCCACCTTCTGGCTAGGGCCTTGCCATGAGCGTGAAATCCCCCCTTGCCCGCCCTTTCCCGACTTTACCCGCTATCGACGGCGTTACGCTGCGCATTGCGCGGGCGCAGTATAAGGATTGGGATCGCTGCGACCTGACATTTGTCGCGCTCGAGGAAGGGACCAGTGCTGCGGGCGTGTTGACCAAAAGTGCCTGCACATCATCCGAAGTTGATTGGTGCCGTGAACATCTGGCGCAAGGCAAAGCGCGGGCATTGGTGGTGAGCGCCGGTAACGCCAATGCCTTTACCGGGCACCGGGGACGCGCAGCAGTTGAGGCGATCACCGCCCGCACAGCCGCGCATCTGGATTGCGCCACCGGGGAGGTTTTCGTAGCCTCGACCGGAGTCATCGGCGTCCCCCTGCCCATCGACAAGGCCGAAGCAGGACTAGACGCGGCCTTTGCCACAAAGCCTTGCGATTGGGCTGATGCCGCCGCAGCAATCATGACGACAGACACATTTGCCAAGGGCGTGCATACGGCGGCCATCATCGGCGATAAGACCGTCAACCTTGTCGGCATTATTAAAGGCAGCGGCATGATCGCGCCTGATATGGCAACCATGCTTGGGTTCATTTTCACTGATGCGGCGATTGACGCGGCTGTGCTGCAATCGATGTTAAGCGCGGCCAATCTGTGCAGTTTTTCTTGCATCACAGTGGATAGTGACACGTCGACCAGCGATACCGTGCTGGCCTTTGCCACCGGCAAGGCAGGCAATGTGCCGCTAATGACTTACGAGTCAGCGGGCGCCGATGCATTTCAGTCAGCACTCACCGATATGTGCCTGCAAATGGCGAAACAGGTGGTGCGCGACGGCGAAGGTGCAACCAAATTCATCGAAATCAGGATCAGCGGTGCGACAACCGACGGCAGCGCGCACCGGATCGGTATGAGTATCGCCAATTCACCGCTCGTCAAAACTGCCATTGCTGGCGAAGATGCCAATTGGGGCCGGATCGTAATGGCGGTCGGCAAAGCGGGTGAACCAGCGGACCGCGACAAACTCTCGATCCGGTTTGGCAACACCCAGGTTGCACAGTGCGGTCTGGCCGTCGACAATTATGACGAGGCACCAGTTGCGGCGCACCTTCGGGGAAGCGAGATCGATATCGGGGTTGATCTTGGATTGGGTTCGGGAAGCGCGACCGTTTGGACCTGCGATCTGACGCATGGTTATATTTCGATCAATGCGGATTACAGAAGCTGAGAGATAGTAGGAGCCGGAACGACCCGGTGCGAATTCGTTGTGGCTGCTTCCTTCCGGATCTGACCAGATTGGCGAGTGCACCGCCCGCCCGACTCCCGAGCGCCATATGGCAACACAAGGTCAGGAAATCAACGCCCCTGCATGTTTTGACTTTCCGGCGGGATGTGCACGGTCAGCCCGTCGAGTGTATCATCAAGCAATATCTGACATGCCAGACGGCTATGTCGGGTCGCCGACGCCGCCAGATCGAGCATATCTTCTTCATCCTCGGTTGCGCGAGGCAGTTTGCCAAACCAATCCGGATTAACAATGACATGGCATGTCGAACAGGCCATTTGGCCTTCACAGGTTCCTTCGAGCGGCTGCCCGTCGCCTTGGCCAACCTCTAACAGGCGTTGGCCCGCCGCCGCTTCGACGACACGAATGTCGTCGCCGTTGGCACTGATGAAGCGGACACGGATCATGATGCAAATTCTTTCTGGTTCCGAGCAGACTTGAAAACCAGGTCCAGGGCTTGCGCGAATTCATCCTTTGTCGTGTAGCGGCCATAGCCCAGACGGATGCTGGATCGCGCCTGTGCGTCCGTTAGGCCAATCGCGCGCAAAACGTGGCTTGGCCGGCCAGAACCGCTCGCGCATGCCGATCCGACCGAAAAAGCGACACCGCGAACATCCGAAATCAAGCGCGCAGCATC
>JANNWX010000064.1:0-6746 GCA_031409315.1 Sphingomonadales bacterium
TGCGTCGAGCCCTTCGGCGACCTTGCGACCGTTCCAGTAGATGACGATGTCGGGGTGCAGCAGCGGCATGATCTGCGACAGGTCCTGGCTTCGGTAGGCGGCTTCGGCCGCAGCGACGAGTTGATCGGCTGTCGTCGGTGGGGTGAGACCGACCAGGCGTCGGGCGAGATCGAAGGCATGCGATCGAGCCAGCGGGTCGACCGGGATGGCGATCATGCCAACCTCGCGAGCACCCTCGATGCAATACGGGGTGTCATCGAGAAAGACGATCTCGCCGGGCGGCAACCCGAAGTCGGCCGCCGCCTTCAGGTACGGCCCCGGTAGGGGTTTGCGTTCACCGAACTCCGTGCAGTCGACGAGCACATCGAACTGGTCGAACTCCCGGCGGCTGGCGACCCATTCGCGAGTCGACGACCGATACAGATCGTTGCTGAGAATGCCGACCTTGATGCCGGCAGTGCGCGCCTCACTGACCAGAGCGAGGGCGTCGGCGGCGAACACGTCGGCCCCCAGCTCCACGCTCATCTCCCGCCACATCGTGATGCGGTCGGGGTAGCCGCCCGACAACGCCAACTGGTTCATAAACCACCAAATTTGCACCCTGACGTTCTGAAAAGGTGAAATCTTTCAGCGCAGCAATGGTGCCTAAAAATCCGCCAATGCCAGCCGGTGCCTGTGCCGCCGCCCCAAAACTGACAGGCGCGCCCATTTCATGGGCCAACGATGCGGCGAGATCGGGTATCCGTTTCTTATATTCCTCGACAATCCGACCAAGCAGCGCCAACCGCTCTTCGCGGGTCGTCTGGCTGTAGCTTACCAATGCCGCGCGCGCGGCGGCCACGGCTGCATCTACATCGGCTTTGGTGCCAAGGGTGATTTCGGTGCAGGCTTCTTCTGTCGACGGGCTGATCACTTCGTGGCGCGTGCCGCCAAGGCTATCGACCCACTGGCCATTGATATAATTTTGCAGATAGCTGTCCATGGTGACTCTCCTCGTTTGCGACTCAATAGTGACTGTGTAAGTTTTGATTTGGGACTTTTTACGTAAACGTCAACCTGCCTACTGTAATAGTGGAAGCGTTAGTCTCGCTCTTTGGTTGCGGAAAAGCGGATTGCCGGATGACGGCCCATGACATAATTCAAATCCCAATTGTCGCGTGCCATGAACACGGCGGCACCGTCACGGTCGCTTGCCATGGCCGCGCGGTGGGTTTCAGCAAAGCTTTTCATTGCAATTACATCGTCAGATGCAATCCAGCGTGCAGTTTCCCATGGCGAAGTTTCAAGCCCTGCATCAACCTTATATTCGGCCTCCAGCCGTGAAATGAGCACTTCGAGTTGTAACTGGCCGACAACGCCAACAATCCACTGCGCGCCAATTGACGGGTGGAACACCTGGGTCACGCCCTCTTCGGCCATATCATCGAGGGCCTTGCGCAACTGCTTCGTCTTGGTTGGGTCTTTGAGGACCACGCGGCGCAGGATTTCCGGCGCAAAATTTGGCAAACCGGTGATTGAAACTGGCGGACCGTCTGTGAGGGTATCGCCAACCCTGAGTGTCCCGTGGTTGGGAATGCCGATAATATCGCCGGGAAACGCATCATCGGCCACTTCACGTTCCTGCGCAAAAAACAGGATCGGGCTGTGAACCGTCACCGATTTACCGGTGCCAACCTGGTTCAGCTTCATCCCGCGTTTGAATTGCCCCGAACAGAGCCGCATGAAGGCAATTCGATCCCGGTGCAGCGGGTTCATATTGGCCTGCACCTTGAAGATGAAGCCGGTGACCGCCGGGTCATCGGGATGCACCGGGGCTGGATCGGCCGGTTGCGGGCGCGGGGAAGGCGCAAAGCGAGCCAGCGCACTGATGAGTTCTGCAACCCCGAATTCCTTCAACGCGGATCCGAAATAGACAGGGGTCAGATCCCCACCGCGATAGGCCTCAGCATCAAATGCCGCGTATCCCGCCTGTGCGAGTTCGGCCTCTTCACGTAGCAACGCCAGCCCAGAATCAGACAAAAGCGTCGCCAGTCGCGGATCATCCAGCCCAGCAGTCTGTTCGACATCGCCAGCAAAGGTGCGGGTGCCATCGCGGCTGGGGCGCATCAGGCGATTTTGTTCAAGATCGAATATGCCTTCAAATTCACCGCCCATGCCGACCGGCCAGCTCATCGGGCAGACATCAAGCTGTAACTGGTCGGCCACTTCGTCCAGTAAGGAAAATGGCGCGCGGCCCTCTCGGTCAACCTTGTTGATGAAAGTGATGATCGGCACAGAGCGCAGACGGCAGACTTCAAACAGCTTGCGGGTCTGCGCTTCGATCCCGCGCGCCGCATCAATCACCATGACGGCGGAATCGACTGCGGTCAGTGTCCGGTAGGTGTCCTCGGAAAAATCCTCATGCCCCGGTGTGTCGAGCAGGTTGAACGTGAGGCCTTCATGTTCGAATGTCATCACCGACGATGTAACCGAAATGCCGCGTTGCTGTTCGATCTTCATCCAATCTGACCGCGCCCGCCGGTTCGCGCCGCGCGCCTTGACCTCGCCCGCCGAGAGGATCGCGCCGCCGAACAGCAACAGCTATACAGTAAGCGTCGTCTTGCCCGCGTCAGGATGGGAAATGATCGCAAATGTGCGCCGGTCGTGCCGGGATAAGGTTGGGTTGGCCATGGGGAGCGCGGTTAGCGGGTTGGAGCCGCCTTGGCTACAGCTTGCTCACCCGACAGCCGCGACATCAGAATTGCCGCGCGCTTGGCCTGCCGGACAAGAGAGTAAAGATCGACAGTTTCGCCAACCGCATGATCGCCATCGCTGTCGGTGCCAAGCCCCGCCAGACCGTCAACATCGCCTGCAACGAATGAAATATCGCCAGCGCCCCGTTTTAGCGGATCGAGCGGTGCCATGACGGCCAGCCCTAGGTCAAGGTTGATGGCGTTCAACCGGTCCAGCAAAGCGCGGTTGCCATCGGTTGGGGCCATCGCGGGATAGCCGCCGGGTTCAAAACGGATCTCGGCACCGGTTTGCGGCGCATGGGCCGCCGTGATGGCCAG
The DNA here is from genome assembly GCA_031409315.1 of Sphingomonadales bacterium. Classification (GTDB taxonomy): domain Bacteria; phylum Pseudomonadota; class Alphaproteobacteria; order Sphingomonadales; family Sphingomonadaceae; genus Aquisediminimonas. Next base: position 3,051 of record JANNWX010000064.1, read on the forward strand.
CATTTTTGCCTTCACCCGTGCTGTCTGTTCTTCAGATAGGGTGCGGAAATCGCCGCGTGCGATGGCGATTTTGGGGATGATATTGGTTTTCCCGCTGGCGGTTCCGCGAATACCCTGCGCGTCAAGTGCGGCTTCGACGCCGCCGGAGATAATGCCGACATTTAACGTCAGATTGGGTTCGGGAAGCTCGGTGCGGAACCGTGACAATATCCGAGTCAGTTCATTGATCGCGCCGTCGCCGTATGTGCTGTTGAATATGAGCGAGCTGTGGCCGGTTTTGCCTGTTGTCGTGAGTGCCCAGCTGTTCGAGGACCTGCGGGCGACGGAGCCCATATCCTTGCCATCATCGACCACCAGCCCTTCAAAATCGAGCGCAACGTCAGAATGTTTTCCCGCTGCGATCAAATCGGCCCGCGCGATCCCGATCGGGTCGCCGGAGTCCTCCTCATCGCCGGTCATGTGGATTTCGATATTGGCATTTTTGAGCGTGCCCGCTGCTTTCATGGCACGCAACGCGGAGATGATGACCACCATTCCGCCCTTGTCATCGCCGGCGCCGGGGCCTTCGGCCTTTTCACCGCGCCGGGTGAATTTCTGGAACGGTGAGTCTTTTTCAAAAACCGTATCGAGATGCGCGATCAGCAGCATCCGTTTTGTGCCAGCTTTGCCTTTGTGCGTGGCGATCAGATGGCCAGCACGCTTGACTGCGGTCATTGGTTTCCATTCGACGGTAAAACCAAGCGGTTCCAGTTCAGCCCGCATCATCCGGCTTACTGCTTCGACGCCTTCGATATTCATCGTTCCGCTGTTCTGGTTCACCAGTTTTTCAAGCAAGGCGACGTGGCGTTCATATTCTGCCTCAACCGTTTTGGTAATCTTCGTCTCTGCCGTTGAAAGCCGCGCGTTGGCCTGGTCGGCACCACTTGCGGCCAATACAATAAGCAGGGCGGTCAGCATTTTGTTCATTCAGCACTTGTGGCCTGAATATGAAGAAAAGAAAAGGGCCCGAACGTTGCCGTCCGGACCCATTTCATGATCAGAGCCTTAAATCAGGCGCTGTAATACATATCAAATTCAACCGGTGACGGTGTCATTTCCCAGCGGGCGACGTCCTCCATCTTGAGGTCGATATAGCTGTAAATCTGATCCTTGGTGAACACATCACCCTTTAGCAGATAGGCGTGATCGGCCTCCAGCTGTTCGAGCGCCTCACGTAAGCTGCCGCAGACGGTTGGCACTTGCGCCAGTTCTTCGGGTGGAAGGTCATACAGGTTCTTGTCCATCGCGTCGCCGGGGTGGATTTTGTTCTGGATGCCGTCGAGCCCGGCCATGAAGAGGGCCGCATAAGCGAGATAGGGATTGGCCATGGCATCTGGAAAGCGGACTTCGACGCGCTTGGCCTTTGCCCCTGCGCCGTAAGGAATACGGCAAGAGGCCGAACGGTTGCGCGCGGAATAAGCGAGCAAAACCGGTGCTTCATAGCCGGGAACCAGACGCTTGTAGCTGTTGGTCGACGGGTTGGTGAACGCATTCAACGACTTGGCATGTTTGATGATGCCGCCGATGAAATAGAGGCACATGTCCGACAGGCCAGCATAACCATTGCCCGCGAACAAAGGTTCTTTCCCGTTCCATATCGACAAATGGGTGTGCATTCCCGAGCCATTATCTTCCTTGATTGGCTTGGGCATGAAGGTGACGGTCTTGCCATACGCATGGGCAACCTGATGGCAGACATATTTGTAAATCTGCATCCGGTCTGCTGTTGTGGTCAGCGTGCCGAAGGTGAGGCCGAGTTCGTGCTGGGCAGCGGCGACTTCATGATGATGTTTGTCCATGGGCAGACCCATTTCGAGCATGGTCGACACCATTTCGCCGCGAATGTCCATCGCGCTGTCCACTGGCGCAACGGGGAAATAGCCGCCCTTGGCACGCGGGCGGTGGCCCATATTGCCGCCGTCATATTTTGTGCCGGTGTTGGTCGGCAATTCGATGTCGTCAATCTTGTAATAGCTGGTGTTATAGCTGTTTTCAAAACGCACATCATCGAACATGAAAAATTCGGCTTCCGGGCCGATGTAGATCGTGTCACCAATGCCGGTGGTCTTGAGATATGCCTCGGCCCGCTTTGCGGTTGATCGCGGATCGCGGCTGTAAAGCTCGCCGGTTGAAGGTTCTACAATGTCGCAGAACAGGATCATCATCGGGGTAGCAGAGAAGGGATCGATATAGACCGCATCAAGATCTGGCTTGAGGATCATGTCGCTTTCGTTGATCGCTTTCCAGCCTTCAATCGACGATCCGTCAAACATCAGGCCGTCAGTCAGTTCGTCTTCGCCGATCACGCCCGAACACATGGTCAGATGCTGCCACTTGCCCTTTGGGTCGGAAAAGCGGACAACGACCCATTCGATATCCTGATCCTTGAACATTTTCAAAATATCTGAGGGCTTATTGGCCATTTGGTCTTCCTTCTTCGTATTGGCCCCGCTGGCGTGCGGGATGGAGCGTTAAATTGCGTCGTTATCTTTTTCGCCGGTGCGGATGCGCAGCGCGCTTTCGACCGGGATCACAAAAATCTTGCCGTCGCCAATCCGACCGGTCTGCGCGGCGGCGGCAATTGCCTCTACTACGCGTTGGGCAAGTGAATCCTCAACCACGACCTCAAGTTTTACCTTGGGCAGGAAATCGACGACATATTCAGCCCCGCGATAGAGTTCGGTATGGCCTTTCTGTCGTCCGAACCCCTTGGCCTCGGTGACGGTGATGCCCGACACGCCGACTTCGTGCAGGGCTTCTTTTACATCGTCCAGTTTGAACGGTTTGATGATTGCTTCGATTTTTTTCATGGGAAAAATTTGCCCCTCATTGATGCCACGCGTAATTCAATAAGCGTGCCAAGCGGGATAGCGCAAGGATCGGCGCACTTTCGTCCCTGTGCGCGCAATCTTTGCATGGATATGCGGCAATTTTCCTCAAGAATGCCTAAAAATTGGGCAGTCGACGCCTATCCGTTGAGCAGCGACGATGTCTATCCCCGTGCGACTCGCAAGGATGGCCATCGAGCCGTTCCGGCGTTAGGCAGTGAGACTCGCACAGCCTGCCAAGGGGGAAGAACTTGACCATATCCGATATAGCCGAAAGCGGCCAAACCCAAGACCTGCATGACACCAGCTTTCTTGGGCACCCAAAAGGGCTCGGCTATCTGGCCTTTACTGAAGCGTGGGAGAGGTTTTCATTTTACGGCATGCAGGCGTTGCTGGTCTTGTATATGACCAAGGAATTGCTGTTGCCCGGTCATATTGAAAATGTTGCCTTCTTTGATTCGTTCCGCAAACTTTATGGCGATCTTGAAGGACAGGCGCTCGGGTCTGCAATTTTTGGCACCTATGCGGCCAGTGTTTATCTGACCCCGATCGTCGGCGGTTTTCTGGCAGATCGGCTGCTTGGCAAGCGGCGGACGGTGTTGCTTGGTGCCATCACCATGGCGACGGGCCATTTTCTGATGGCGTTTGAGGTCAGTTTTCTGTTCGCCCTGCTCGCGCTCATTTTGGGCAGCGGTATGTTCAAGGGCAATATCGCCAGCCAAGTCGGATCGCTTTATTCCGCATCAGACCTGCGCCGTGCCGATGCGTTCCAGATATTCTATCTTGGGATCAATGCCGGGGTGATCGCTTCGCCGCTGATCGTCGGGAC
>JANNWX010000065.1:0-12785 GCA_031409315.1 Sphingomonadales bacterium
GGGGCGCCGGGGCCCCCCCCGGCCGCGCGGCCTAGAATGCAGTCTTCGATTGTATCAAATGCTGCACTCTAGCTTGTGTGTTGCCGTGATTTCCAAGCCGTCCGATGAACGCATCGGCCTCGAAATCACGGGCTTCGCCGGGTTTTACGGGGGCGCGTTGTTCGCGGATCCCGTCACCTTCACGGTGCGGCGGTTGTTGGCTTTGTCATGGGTATATTCGGCCTTGACGTTGTGGTTCACGGTCCCGCTGCGCTCTGCCTTCACCACACGGCCCTTGGCGTCATAGCTGTAGGTGATCGTCTCGCTCGCCACTGCGGGGGCAGGGGCGGTGCAAAAGGCCAGCGCAAAAAGCGGCATCGCAGCGGCAATCTGGGCGGCGGCAATCGGACGGGTCAAATCTCGTTTTTTCATCTCAGGCTCCGAATCACTTGTTCATTGTTTGTTCCAATGACGACCTTCGACGAAATTATTTCCTACAAGTCAATAGGGTTCGAAATAAATTATATGAAGAACCAAATGGGAATTTTCAGGCAAGCGCAGAAGTCTGGGCTAGGCGGCCCTTTCTGGCGATGAAATTATTTTTTTGCGCGCGCCTCGGCAATCGCGGCTTTAAGGGCGTCATAGCCAACCGCGCCGACCAATACCCGGTCCCCCACCACCCAGGCCGGGGTCCCCGACAGCCGCAATGCGTTCTGTAGGCCCAGATTGCGGTCGATTTCACCCGTGATCGCCGGAGATTTCAGCGCCCTTTGCGCCGCCGCTGGATCGACGCCAGCCACTTTTTGTGCGCGTTGCAACGCCGCCGGGGTCGGCAGGCCGCCGGCAAAGACCGCCTTGTGAAACGCCAGATATTTGCCCTGTTGGGCGGCGGCAAGGCTCATCTGGGTCGCGGCAAAACTATCCTCACCCAGAACCGGCATTTCACGGTAAACCACCTTCAACTTTTTGTCTTCGGCCAGCAACCGTTCGATGTCGGTCAGGCTCGCCCGGCAATATCCGCAGGCGTAATCGAAAAATTCGACCAACGTCACATCGCCGTCCGCCGCGCCTTCCCAGGCCCCGGCAAAGGGCGTTTCGATTGTCGCGCGGTTGGCCTTCACCGCCTTTGCCATTTCGCGCGATTGCAAATTGTCCATCGCCTCGGGCAGGATTTCGGGGTGGGTCAGAATATATTCGCGCACAATTTTCTCGATTGCCGCCCGGTCCGTCACGTTGACGGGATCACCTGCACCAAGCGCCAATGCCGCGCCGCCCGCCCCAACCAGCGCCGCCAGCCCCGCCGTGATCATCTGCTTTTTTCCTTCGTTCATTTACGCCGTTTTTCATTCTCAACTTCAGTGCGCGAAACCATCGCAATGTCCTGCGCACGAAGCCAGTCCGGGGTTCCAGCCGGGATGCCGTGCATTGCTTCTTCCGAACTGGCCAGCGCCAGCCGCGAACGCCCTTCAAGATTATGGCGTTCAGCCGTGGCGAGTGCCGCGCGCGGACGATCCCCCAATTGTTCGTAAACCACACCGAGTTGATACCATGCGAAGGGATTCTCATTGTCCTTGGCAACGGCGGCGCGCAGCACTTTTTGTGCTTCGATCAGATTGTCCTTGTCTTCGGTTGCAACCAGAGCATGGCCGAACAGCGCGGCGATCAGGCTTTGGGCGTTGGTCGCGTTGACGGCTTCGCGCAGGATCGGCAGCGCCTCTGTTGGCCGCCCGGATTCGAGCAGGATCTGGCCCTTCAATTCTAGGAAATAGGGGTCATGCGGCACCGCGATCAACAGCGCATTTGCTTCCGCCAGTGCCTTTTCCGGATAGGCCGATCGGTGCCAGGCATAGGCGCGGGCATAACGGGCAGGGATTGATGTGTTGCTTTCGGGATAGTCGATCAACGTCTGGCGGGGTTCAGAAACAAACCCTTTAAGCTTGGCTTTGACGCGCTGGAATTTGGCCTCGAGTAAAGGGTCAGTTTTGGTCGCCCACGCGCCGTCCGCCTTCAACTTTTCCTGAAGAGCGGCAATCCGTTCGCCTGTCAACGGGTGCGTCCGGCCATAGCTATCGTCTTGCGGGATAGCATAGCGATACTCGACATTTTGAAGCTTACGAAAGAATGCGACCATGCCAACGCCGCTCACGCCCGATTTGGCAAGATAGCTGGCCCCGGCGGCATCGGCACTCGATTCCTGTGTTCGTGAAAAGGCCAGGAATTTGCCCAACGCTGCCTGTTGCCCGGCCGCGAGGATTCCCGCGCCGGCGTCGCCAGCCCCCGCCGCAATCGCAGCAATCCCCAGAACAAGGCTAAGAATCGAAATGCCCGTTGCCGCTTTGATGCCTTCGTTAAAACGCACGACATGGCTTCCCGATACATGGCCCAACTCATGGGCGATGACGCCTTGAACCTCGTTTGCAGTGTCGGCTGTCGTGATCAGCCCGGAATGCATATAAACCGCCTGTCCGCCCGCAACGAACGCGTTGATTTCCTTGTCATGGATCAGGATGATGTCGACATTTTTCGGATCAAGCCCCGCCGCAGCGATCATAGGCGCAGATATTTCGTCGAACAGGGCTTCGGTTTCGGCGTCACGCAGGATCGACTGCGCCATTGCGGGTGTCACCGTCAAAGACGCTATCAACAAAAGCAGGGCCGCCGTGCGGGCCATCCACCCGGCAAGGCGAACGGCATGAAGGAAGGGTAGGTGCATCATCGCCATCCTCTTCCTTTCATGCTGAACGCCCGATGAAGCCGGGACGTTATTCCTCGTTTCCAAATGTGCGTTGCCACCAACCTTTGCGTGGCTCGCCATCGTCCCCTGTTTCTGTCGACAATGTTTCCGCCGTTGCCACTGTTGCGGCAGCCCCTTTTTTTGCTCGCGCGCGTTTTGGCGCAACGGGCGTTTCGACGATTGTCACAACCTCGGGCGCCGTTTCAACGGTTTCGGCCTTTGGCTTGCGGCCCCGCTTTGGTTTTTCGACCGGGCTCTCTGGCGCAACATCTACGACCACGACCTCAGCCACCACGACCTCAGCGGGCGATACGTCGCCCTTCTTGGTTGCGCGACGCCGGGGTTTCTTTGCCGGTTCTGCTTCGGTTTCGCCAACGGGCGGTTCGGGTTCAGCCATGCCTGCATCGGGCCCTGCCTCCACACCATCTTCTGTTGGCATGTCACCGCCGCGCCGCCGCCGTCCGCCGCGTCGTCCCCGGCGGTTGCGCCGCTTGGCCTCACTGTCGCTATCTTGCTCATCGCCAGGTTCACGATGCGCGCTTGGTTCGTCGCCGCCTTCGTTTTCAGATGCCTCGACATCCGACTCCGGCTGGTTTTCATCGCCGCGATCCGCGCCGGTTTCGCCATCTTTGCGCCCACGCCGCCCACGCCGCCTGCGGGCACGTCCGCGACGTGCACCGTCACCGCGTTCAGGTCGTTCGGTCTGGCTGCGATCTTCGTCCTCGCTCTCGCCTTCCCCATCACCTTCTTCGTCATCGGCATCAGTTTCGTCGTCATCTGGAACTTCAAAATCATCATCATCGACGATCACTTCGAACTTCGGCCGGAACGCAGGTGGCGGGCCGCTGGCTTCTACGCTCATCCGGGCGCCTTCGGTTTCGCCGTCAGACAGGATGTCGATGGTAACGCCGTAACGGGCTTCAATTTCGGCCAGTTCACCGCGTTTGCGGTTGAGCACATATAGGGCTGCTTCCTGGCTGGCCCGCAACGTCAACTTGCTGCCATTGCCACGCGCCGCTTCATCTTCGAGCATGCGTAGCGCAGATAGGCCAGCCGAAGATGCCGTGCGAACAAGGCCCGTGCCTTCGCAGTGCGGGCATTGGCGGGTCGATGCTTCAAGAACACCGGTGCGCAGTCGCTGGCGGCTCATTTCCATCAGCCCGAACGAGCTGATCCGGCCCACCTGAATGCGGGCACGGTCATTGGCAAGCGCGGTCTTCATCGCCTTTTCAACTTTGCGCACGTTTGACCCGTGCTCCATGTCGATAAAATCGATAACGACCAATCCAGCCATATCGCGCAGACGCAATTGCCGGGCAATTTCCTGTGCGGCTTCAAGGTTGGTGCCAACAGCCGTCTGTTCGATCCCGTGTTCGCGGGTTGAACGGCCAGAGTTGATGTCAATAGAAACCAGCGCCTCGGTTGGGTTGATGACCAGATAGCCGCCAGATTTCAGCTGGACAACCGGCTGATACATTGCGGCCAATTGGTCTTCGACGCCGTGCCGTTGGAACAATGGAACCGCGTCGGCATAGGCCCGCACTTTTTTGACGTGGCTGGGCATCAGCATTTTCATAAAGTCGCGGGCCTGACGATACCCATCGTCGCCTTCGACAATCACTTCATCAATATCACGGTTGTAAATGTCGCGGATGGCGCGTTTGATCAGGTCGCTGTCCTGATGGATGAGTGCCGGTGCGGACGATTTAAGCGTCGTTTCGCGGATCCCGTCCCAAAGCCGTGCCAGATAATCGAAATCGCGTTTGATTTCGACTTTGGTCCGCTGAAGGCCAGCCGTGCGAACAATGCAGCCCATTGTTGTTGGCAAAGCAAGGTCGGCAAGGATTGATTTCAGGCGTTTACGGTCCGCGCCATTGGAAATCTTACGGCTGATGCCGCCACCATGCGTGGTGTTTGGCATCAAGACGCAATAGCGTCCTGCCAGCGACAAATATGTGGTCAGCGCCGCACCCTTGTTGCCGCGTTCTTCCTTGACGACCTGAACCAGCAAAACCTGACGCCGGTGGATGACATCCTGAATTTTATAGCGGCGGCGCAACGCCATGCGGCGGCGGCGCAAATCTTCGGCGGCATTGTCGTCGCCGCCATTACCGGTTGATTCAGGCGCAGGCGCATCGTCATCGTCGCCGTGGTCATCTTCGGTTTGCGCGTCGGGGCGATCATCATCATGCCCGTCATCGTCATGATGTCCGTCGACGGGTTCGTCATCGCCGTCATCAGCGCGCAAGGCAGCTTCTTCAGCGGCATGCTCTGCTTCTTCGCGGAGCAGGGCTTCACGGTCTTCCTTGGGAATCTGGTAATAGTCGGGGTGGATTTCGCTAAACGCCAGAAAGCCGTGGCGATTCCCGCCATAATCGACAAACGCCGCCTGCAATGATGGTTCTACCCGTGTGACTTTGGCAAGATAGATATTGCCTTTAAGCTGTTCTCGCTCAGCCGATTCAAAATCAAATTCTTCGATCCGGTTTCCCTTGACGACGGCCACACGGGTTTCTTCCCGGTGGCGGGCGTCGATCAACATCCGCATTGTCATTATAATTACTCCGTGCGCGCTGCCCTTCACCCGAGGATGTGGCATGGGCGCTTATGTGTCCGTCCGGCCTTGCAAGGCGACGCTCATCGCCGCGCATCACAGATCCAGACATGTTTGTGAAACGTGCTTCTGCTGCCAATTTTTGCGTGATCCCATGGATCGGGGAAATACCCGATGTCCGCGCGCCGACCCCGGTGGGGAAGCGTTGCAGTTCCGGAAAATCATGCATCATGCAGCATCAACCTGAATGATTGTCCGCGCCAAAAGCTGGACAATCCGTGAAATGCGTGACCGTATCGGGTCGCGCAAACATGCTGCTAGCACCGCCCAGCATGACCGGCAACCAATTTGCGAGGCCTGCAATCCTGACAATATGGCAAACGCGTCGTTAACTCCATCAATATACTGCGATTTGACCCGCAAATGCCAAAACCCGTGCCTGATAAAGGTAATAAGCGGGAAACCAATTCACTATGGCGATGGCTTTGGTCTGGACCAACAGGGGGACTTCGAGGCAGTATAACGGCATGATTGCTGGTTTGCTTTATTTTGCCGCCTTGATTCCGTCGACGGGCGCGTCCGCTTCCGGGGTAACGGGCGTGGACGTGCAAGGCGATCAGATCGTCGTGCGGTTCGACGGCACGGTCGAAAAAGCCTCGTTGATGGTTCTTGATGGCCCCCGCCGGATCGCGGTCGATGTTGGTGGTGCCGAACGCGGGCAAACGGTTTCAATCGGCAATGACCTTGTCGAAAATGTCCGGCAGGCACAATTTGATCCCGGAACAACCCGTATCGTTTTCGATCTGGCCCAGCCCGCTCTGGTGTCGTCAGGCGAATTTGCGGCCGACGGGCGTTCGTTGATTCTGTCGCTTAACCCGGTTGCGCCTGACACGTTTGGCGACGCGGTGAAAAGTGCCCGTAAATTCTATCTGCCGCCAGTTGCTCATCGGTCGGCTCCGCCACGCAGCCGATATAATGTGACCATTCCGCTCGATCCGCCGGGCAAAGGATATGCGCGACCAAAAATTTACGGGGCGGCGGGTCGACCACTTGTGATTATTGACGCTGGCCACGGCGGGCATGATCCGGGTGCAATTTCGCCGCACAACGGCGCGCGCGAAAAGGACATCACTTTGGCAGTCGCGCGCAAGATTCGAGATGAACTGATCGCATCGGGCCGGGTGCGGGTAGCGTTGACCCGCGAAGATGACAAATTCATTGTTCTGCGCGACCGGACAGCGATTGCGCGCGGCCTTGGGGCTGCGCTTTTCATTTCCATTCATGCCGACAGCGCCGGAACCCAGGATGCTGAGGGCGCGACCGTTTACACGCTTTCAGAAGTCGCATCTGACCGCGAAGCTGGGCAATTGGCCAATCGTGAAAACAAATCGGATATCATTAACGGCGTCAACCTTGGCGGTGAAAATGCCGAAGTTGCTTCGATCCTCGTTGATCTTGCCCAGCGTGAAACAATGAACATGTCTGCGGGCTTTGCCAATATGCTCAAACGTGAAGGCAGCAAGCATATGCCGTTTCGCGCTGGATTCCACAGGATGGCGGGCTTTGCAGTGCTGAAGGCCCCCGACATACCGTCTGTGTTGCTGGAAATCGGCTATGTAACCAATCCAAATGACGCGGGCCGCATAAATTCTGTGGCGGGGCGCGATGCAATCGCCGCTGGAGTTCGAAAAGCGGTTGAAATCCATTTCGCGCGGCAGTTGGCGATCCGTTAGTTCCGTGCTGGCTAAAAGCAGTTTCAACCCGCGCCGAATCCGGTTAGACGACCCAGCATATGGAAAATGCGGGCGCACCCGAACAGACGAGCTATTCATTCAAGCTGCGCCGTGAAGCCAGCGGGATCCGGCTGTGGTTTCAAAGCAATTGGCACCAGAAATGGTTCCGGTATGCCACCTACGGCATCGGCGGATTATTCGCCGGATGGCTGTTGATCTGGCTGGTTTTTGCAAGAAACCTTCCTTCGGCTGAAGGTCTGCTTACCTATCAGCCACCATTGCCGACCTATGTCCGGGATGTGAACGGTGTGCCGGTGCATAGCTATGCGCGCGAACGTCGGGTGCAACTGCGCTTTGATGAATATCCGCCGATGCTGGTCCGCGCCTATCTGGCCGCCGAAGACAAAACGTTTTTTGAACATAGTGGCATTGATTATCCCGGATTGATCGGTGCGGTATTCGATTATGTGACGAAGATTGGGTCGGGTGAACGTGCGCGCGGCGGGTCAACGATAACGCAGCAGGTCGCCAAGAACCTGCTGCTGACAGATGAATATTCGGTGACCCGTAAAGTGAAAGAGGGCATTCTGGCCGGTCGGATCGAAAGTGTTTTGTCCAAGCCGCAAATCCTAGAACTTTATCTCAACCAGATTGCACTGGGCCGGAACAGCTTTGGCGTTCAGGCAGCGTCACGGGCCTATTTCGGCAAGGATGTAAGCGAACTTGCCCTGCATGAAATGGCGTATCTGGCGATCTTGCCAAAAGGGCCATCGAATTACCGACCGGAACGTTTCTATGATCGGGCAATGGCACGCCGGAACTGGGTTCTTGGAGAGATGCTGCAAAACGAATTCATTTCACAGCCCGAACATGATGCCGCGATCATCTTGCCGCTTGGCACGATCCCGCGCGCGGCGGCGGCAAAAGATGTTGCAGGGGGATATTTCTTTGAAGAGGTGCGCCGGTCCCTGATTGGGCAGTTTGGGGAAACCGACAAAGACGGACCTTTTTCGGTTTATGCAGGCGGATTATGGGTCCGCACCTCTTTGAACACAGATTTACAGCAATATGCTGAAACCGCGCTGCGAAACGGGCTCGTCAGGTATGATGCAGGTAAAGGATGGACAGGGCCAATCCAAAAGATAGAAGTCGGCAGTGGCTGGATGCAGCGGCTGGCGGCAACGAATTTGGGTGCGGGCTTTCCCGATTGGCGCATCGCTGTGGTGCTGGCCAAGGACGCTTCTGTCGCGCAGATCGGTTTTGCCACGGGTGAGACAGGATATCTTCCCGCGTGGGGCGCAACACTGCCGAAACGGGGCACGGCGATGAGCGCATTTGCCGTTTTCAAACCCGGCGATGTTATTGCGGTCAAGCGGGAGGGAAATGCGTGGGTTTTGCGCAACATCCCCGAAATTTCAGGCGGCATGGTTGTTCAGGATCCACATTCCGGACGGGTATTGGCGATGCAGGGCGGATTTGATTCGCGTCTGGCCGCCTATAATCGTGCGACGCAAGCCGAACGGCAGCCCGGATCAAGTTTCAAACCATTCGTTTATGCGGCCGCCGTTGACACAGGGATGACACCAGCGTCGATCATCGTCGACGGTCCGTTTTGTGTCTATCAATCGGCCAAGCTTGGGCGAAAATGCTTCCGCAATTTTACAGGCGAAGGTGGCTCTGCTCCGCACACGATGCGCTGGGGGCTTGAACAGTCGCGCAACCTGATGACGGTGCGTGCCGCATCACAGACGGGAATGGATAAAATCGTCGATCTTGCGGCATCGGTCGGCATCAGCAAGCCGAACAAGAAATATCCTGCCGTCTTGGCCATCGCCTTGGGCGCGGGCGACACGACTGTGCTCAATATGGTCAACGCTTATTCCATCCTTGTTGCCAATGGTCGTGAACGCAAGCCGACCTTGATTGATCTGGTTCAGGATCGGTCTGGCAAGGTGCGTTTCCGGTTGGACACGCGCCCTTGTGAGGGCTGCAACAAGCCCGACTGGGATCGCGGTCCGATGCCCCGCCCCGCCCCGCGAACGAAGCAGGTCATTGACGCGATGAGCGCCTATCAAGTCGTCCATATGCTCGAAGGCGTCGTTCAGCGCGGCACGGCTGTTGGTCTGCGTGATTTGAACCGGCCTTTGTTCGGGAAAACCGGCACGACAACTGGCCCGACCAATGTGTGGTTTGTTGGCGGCTCCCCCGATCTCATTGCGGGGGTATATATGGGATTTGATACACCGCGCTCGATGGGCGGCTATGCGCAAGGCGGGACACTTGCGGTCCCTATTTTCAAGGAATTTGCAACCAAGGCCTTGAAGGATGCGCCGCTGGTGCCATTTCGTGCGCCTGCTGGTATCCGGATGATCCGGATTGACCGGGCGTCGGGTAAGCGGGTGTTTGGGGCATGGCCTTCTGCTGACCCCAAGGCAGCAGTCATTTGGGAAGCCTTCAAACCGGAAAGCGAACCGCGCCGTTCAATCCGCCGTGATGAATTGCCCAAGGAAGCTAAAAAGAAAGAAACTGATCCTTCCGCGACCGGGGGAAATAGTAGCGCCACAGAACGGCGTGACAGCGATTTCTTGCAAAGAGAGGGCGGTATTTACTAAGCCGTTTTCTTGGCGGTCTACGCGGCCGTATAAATGTTCATTCAGTTTGGAGGCCGAAGATGCGCGGTGAAGCGCAAGCCAATGTCGATCAGATCAATCAGGCGCTGGCGCTGCTGAGGCGGTTTCTGGATTGGGATCGTGCGCTCAGGCGCCTCGACGAACTTAACGCCAAAGTCGAAGACCAGGCCTTGTGGAATGACCCTAAAGCAGCACAAGCGGTCATGCGTGAACGGCGTCGACTGGATGAGGCCATCGCTGCCACCCGGGCGATCGAAAGTGAAATGGCAGACACGGTCGAACTGATGGATATGGCCGAAGCCGAGGGGGACACCGCCTTGGTCGACGAAGCCGTGGCCAGCCTTGACGCCCTTGCCGCTCGCGCTGAACGGGACAAGGTGGCCGCGCTTATGGCGGGGGAGGCGGACGCAAACGACACCTATATCGAAATCAACGCCGGTGCCGGCGGCACGGAGAGTCAGGACTGGGCAGAAATGCTCCAGCGGATGTATACGCGTTGGGCCGAGCGGCGCGGGATGAAGGTCGAACTGGTTGATTATCACGCGGGTGAGCAGGCCGGGATCAAGTCCGCAACCTTGCTTTTGAAGGGTGAGAATGCTTACGGTTATGCCAAGACCGAAAGCGGCGTTCACCGGCTGGTGCGGATCAGCCCCTATGACAGCAACGCCCGCCGCCACACGAGCTTTTCAAGCGTCTGGGTCTACCCTCTGGTTGACGATAATATCGACATTGAAATCAACGAAAGCGAATTGCGGATCGACACATACCGCGCATCGGGTGCGGGTGGTCAACATATCAATACGACCGACAGCGCGGTTCGCATCACCCACATTCCCACCAACATTGTTGTCCAATGCCAGAACCAAAGATCGCAGCACAAGAACAAGGCCGAGGCAATGAACCAGTTGCGCGCACGGCTTTATGAGGCCGAATTGCAAAAACGTGAGGCCGAAGCCAATGCGACAGCGGCCTCAAAAACCGATATTGGCTGGGGGCATCAAATACGGTCCTATGTGTTACAGCCCTATCAGTTGGTGAAGGATTTGCGGACCGGGGTGATATCGACCGCGCCGGGTGATGTGCTTGACGGCGATCTTGACAAGTTCATGGCAGCGGCGCTCTCTCAACGCGTTACCGGCGAAAAAATCGAGGTAGAGGACGTCGCGTGAGAAAGTGTTTGCCCTTGGTGATTCTGGCATTTGTCGCGGGCTGCGATACGGTGCCTGATTGGACAGGGAACCGCGACAAAACCGTTTTCCCCAAAGCTGAACGCCCGGTTGCCCCTATCGTTTCCAGCCGCTGGTCGGATGAAGAATCGCGGGATCGCCAGGACGAAGCCGAAAAGATTATGGATCTTGCCAGCATCGCACCGGGCATGACTGTTGCTGATATTGGCGCTGGTGAAGGCTATTATACGATCAGGCTCGCGCAAAGGGTGGGAGCCAAGGGCCGGGTATTGGCCCAGGATATTGTCACTTCGGTTCGGGACAATCTTGCAGAGCGCGTCTCGCGCGAGCGGCTGGATAATGTCAGCGTCAAGCTAGGAAAACCCGCCGACCCCAAACTGCCGGACAGCAGCTTTGATCGTATCTTGATGGTCCACATGTATCATGAAATCGAATCGCCCTATGAATTTTTGTGGCGGCTGCGGCCTGCGCTTCGGCCCGGCGGACGGGTAATTGTTGTCGATGCTAATCGGCCAACCGCAGACCACGGAACGCCGCCCCATCTTCTCACGTGCGAAATGGGCGCGATCGGTTATCGCCGCATCCAATTTGAGGAAGCGGCGTTTGCCGGTGGTTATTTTACAGCATTCGAAGCCGTTGGCGCGCGGCCGGAATCAAAAGATATTATTCCGTGCACATTGGATGGGCTGCCCGCCGTGCGGCCTTGAACCGCGCTGCCCGTTTGGCCCTTGCCATCGCCCACCAGACCATTAGGGGAGCATAGGCATGCGGGCCTATCTCGATCTGATTCAGCACATATTGGATAACGGCGTGCATCAGGCCGACCGCACCGGCGTTGGCACATATTCAGTCTTTGGTCACCAGATGCGGTTTGATCTGGCGCAGGGCTTTCCGCTGCTCACGACTAAAAAACTCCATATCCGGTCCATCTTCATCGAACTCTTGTGGTTTTTGAACGGTGATACCAACACGGGCTGGTTAAAAGAGAATAAGGTCAGCATCTGGGACGAATGGGCCGATGAAAATGGCGAGCTTGGCCCGATTTACGGCAAGCAGTGGAGGAACTGGGAAACCGTGGCCGGGGGGAGTGTTGATCAGATCAAACTGCTGATCGACCAGATCAAAACCAACCCGTCATCGCGCCGCCAGATTGTGACGGCGTGGAATCCGGGTGAACTGGCCCAGATGGCGCTGGCCCCGTGCCACTGCCTGTTCCAAACCTATGTTGCGAATGGCAAGCTCTCGCTCCAGCTTTATCAGCGGAGTGCCGACGTGTTTCTGGGCGTGCCGTTCAACATCGCCTCTTATGCATTGCTGACGCATATGCTGGCTGATCAATGCGGTCTGGAGGTTGGCGACTTCATCTGGACTGGTGGTGATACGCATCTTTATGCCAATCATTTAGAACAAGCCCGGCTGCAATTGACGCGCACGCCAAAGCCGTTGCCCAGATTGGTGCTGAAACGCCGCGCAGAGCGTATCGACAGATATTGCTATGAGGATTTTGCCATCGAGAACTATACCGCTGACGCCCATATTTCCGCGCCCGTTGCCATATGAGCCATTCCGAAATCGTTATGATCGTCGCACGGGCCGACAATGGTGTCATCGGTCGGGACGGGATATTGCCGTGGCATTTGCCGGCGGATCTGCGGCGGTTCAAGCAACTGACATCAGGCGCGCCGATGATCATGGGGCGCAAGACTTTTGAAAGCCTGCCTGGCGTGCTGCCCGGGCGCCGCCATATTGTCCTTACCCGTGACATAGCATGGCAGGACGAAGGTGCCGAAACCGCAAATTCACTTCAAGCGGCGCTCAAACTGGCCAATGCGCCGCGTGTTTCGATCATCGGCGGCGCGGATATCTATAAACTTTTTCTGTCTCATGCCGACAGGATAGAATTGACCGAAGTCCATCTATCCCCCGAAGGCGACACGCGGTTGGAGGCTTTCGGGGATGACTGGATTG
>JANNWX010000066.1:0-6762 GCA_031409315.1 Sphingomonadales bacterium
TCTGGACATGGGCGATCATCCTGAGTCACTGGCTGAAGATGCGACGCACCGCGCGCGCATCCGAACGGTTTGAACGAGATTTCTGGAAAGCCGACGACACCGAGGCTTTTTACCGCGAACATAAGGATTCAGAGCTTCCAGCGGGTCGCGTTTTTTCCTCTGGCATGTTCGAATGGCGGCGCTCAACCAATCGTAAACCGATTGACCGGGAAGGCACGCGGGCGCGCCTCGCCACCAGCATGGGGGCCACCATTGCCAGCGAATTAGACCGGTTGGGAGAACGTCTGAACATCTTGGCGACGGTGGGGAGCGTCGCTCCCTTCGTTGGCCTGTTCGGCACGGTGTGGGGCATCATGCGCAGTTTCACCGCGATTGCGGCTGAACAGAATAGCTCGCTGGCGGTGGTTGCACCCGGCATTGCTGAGGCCCTTTTTGCAACCGCGCTCGGGCTGTTTGCCGCAATCCCTGCCGTCATAGCCTATAACCGGTTCGGCCACGGTCTGAACCGGCTGGAGGCGCGGCTGAATCGTTTTGCCGACGGCTTTCACGCGACACTCAGCCGTGAGCTTGAGCTCGACCGGTGACTCCCCTGCCCTCCCACCGCAATCGCCACCGGCGTGCGCCAATGGCAGAGATCAACGTGACGCCGATGGTCGACGTGATGCTGGTTCTGCTCATCATCTTCATGGTGACAGCGCCGCTTTTGGTCGCCGGTGTTCCGGTAAACTTACCCGACAGCCGCGCCAAATCTCTCGACCAAGGTGAAAAGCCTGTCCAGATTTCGCTCGACGGAACCGGCGGCATTTTCGTCGACGACGAAGCCATTGCGGTTGCTGACTTGCCCAAACGTCTGGCAAGAATTGCCGGGGCCGATGATAAAGGCCCGCAAATCTATCTCCGCGCCGACACAAAGCTGGACTATGGTGCGGTGATGCAGATCATGGGCGAACTCAACCGAGCGGGGCTCAACCGGGTCGCGTTGGTCACAACCAGCGCCGTTGGCAAAAAGGATCAATAGCGGTGGACCGGGCCGAACAAGCTGGATTGGGCGTAGCGATCATCGGCCATGTTGCCGTGTTCGTCGCGCTATCGGTTAGCCTTTTGTCAAAGACAGAGCGCGCGACGCCGATCAATCCGCCAATGGCCGTAGAACTGATTGCTGAAACCGCTGCAGTCAGCAGTGCCCCCGATGCCGTTCTAGACGCGAGCCCGCCGCCGGTGGCAACCGAACCAGAGGTTGCGCCGCTACCGCCTATCGCCGTTGTGCCGCCGCCCAAGCTGAAGATTGACCGGGTCCAGCCAAAGCCGAAGCCCGTAGCACCAATACAAACCCCAAAAAAACCGATCGTGAAGCCAACCTTACCCGCAGCGTCCAAACCGCAATCAAAATTGAACCTGTCGATGCGCGATCTGTCATCGGCGGCACAGCAAGAGGCAACACGGGCGACCGAACGGGCCGGAACCGGCAAAGGACAAGGCAAAAGCGGCAGCGGCACCCCTGCCGTCAAGACTGCAGCCGAAGTGCGGCGTGACATCCGCGTTAGCTTGGCCGCCGAAATCCTCCCCTACTGGAAACGGTGCGTGCCAGACGGTGTTGACATCGCCTTGATGGAAACTCAGCTTGATCTCAGGATCAACCCAGACGGGTCACTTGCCGGTGTCAGCAACGTGGCCCAGACTGGCGTGAACGACAGCAACCGGGCGCAGCAGCAAAGGCACAAGGAATGCGCCATCAAGGCCGCGCAACTTGCCTCACCGTTCAAACTTGATCCAGCTAGTCATGATGTCTGGAAACTATGGCCAATGGCCTTCAAAGCGACGGAGCGAAAATGACGAAATTACGGCTGATGATTGCAGCGATCCTCTGTGCGGTGGCTCCGGTTGCGGCGGTCATGGCCCAAGCCACAGCCACAGCCCCGGCGCCGACCCGGGAAATTGTCGAGGCGGTGGTCGATTCCGAAATGACAATCGCCGTTCCGCCGCTCGCCACGCCGCAACCCATGGAGACTGCTGCTGGCAATACAGAGATGCTAGGGCGGCAGATTGCGGCCATTATCGCTTCGGACCTTGACGGATCAAGTGCATTCAAGCCCGTCGGCCCCTCCGGGCTTCGCGCAATAAACATGGCCGAGGTCACCGCCCCTGCATTTGGCGAATGGGCAGGCAAGAATGCCGAAAATCTGGTTCACGGTTTCGTCCGCGCCAATAATGACGCGACGTTGACGGTGGGCTGTTATTTATATGACGTATCGCTCAAATCAGAACTTGTCCGACAAGGCTTCGTTGTCGGGCCGCGCGACTGGCGGCGGGCTGCGCATAAATGTGCCGACGCCATATATGCCCGGCTATCTGGCGAAAGCCCGTTTTTCGACAGCCGTATCGCCTATATCGCCGAAACCGGCCCGAAGGGGAACCGCGTCAAGCGTCTTGCAATCATGGATTCGGACGGGGCCAACCACCGATTCATAACCAATGGGCAGGCGCTTGCCCTTACCCCGCGTTTTTCGCCGGATTATAAGTCGATTCTCTATCTGTCCTATTTAGGAAATCGACCGCGCATCTTCATCTATGATATTGCCGCCGGCAAGCAACGGCTGGTGACTGAAAGCGTGAACCAGACCTTTTCTCCGCGCTGGTCGCCGGACGGAAAATCAATCCTCTATTCCATGGCCATCGGCGGCAATACCGATATTTATCGGATTTCTGCGAATGGCGGGGTGCCACAACAACTCACCAACGGGCCGGGAATTGAAACCGGTGGCAGCTATTCCCCCGACGGCACAAAAATCGTGTTTGAAAGCGACCGATCAGGAAGCCAGCAGATCTATGTGATGAATGCTGACGGGTCCAGCCAGCAAAGGATCAGTTTTGGCGCGGGGAGCCACGCGACCCCCGAATGGAGTCCGCGAGGCGATCTGATCGCATTCACCCGCATCGGCGGGGGGCAATTCCGGGTTGGGGTCTTTACTCCGGCAGGAAATAGCGAACGCTTGCTGACCAGCAACTGGCAGGATGAAGCCCCAACCTGGTCCCCAAATGGTCGGGTGATCCAGTTTTTCCGCACAGCCCAGGGCTCGGGCAAGACGGGGGTATGGCAAGTCGATGTGACAGGCGCCAAAGAACGCAAAATTGCGACGCCCGTCGACGGGTCTGACCCATCGTGGGGGCCCTTATTGCCATAAACCATATCAAGGGCTTGACCGGCGACAGAATTGCGTCAAACTTTGGTAAATATCGCATTAAACTTTGTAAGGAGCGTGTAAAATGGCCGGAAAATCCCAGATGCTTGCCGCCGGGCTGGCGTTGATCGCGATCACCGGATGCGCGCCCAAACAACGACTGGAGGATTTGCCAGAGCCGCCGCGTGGCAGCGTTAATACCCAGCAAAGCAATCTCGATGCCAATTCGCCACTTCCCGGTTCGACAGCCGATTTTCTGGCGCGGGTCCGTTCCGACCGGATTTATTTCGACACGGACCGTTCGGATATCGACGGTGAAGACCAAGCAATTCTGGCAAGTCAGGCGGCATGGCTGCAACGCTTTCCAAACACACGGGTCACGTTGGAGGGGCATTGTGATGAACGCGGGACACGCGATTATAATATCGCGCTTGGCGCGCGGCGCGCCAATGCCGCCAAGAATTTTCTGGCCGCCCAAGGCGTCAATCCTGCGCGTGTGACGACCGTCAGTTACGGCAAGGAACGACCCGAAGCCTTAGGTTCCGATGAAGAAAGCTGGGCGCGCAACCGGCGCGCGGTAACGATTACTCTCCAATAAACCGGGGCCGCCTGATCCACCTAGGATCAGGCGGCCGCGTTCATCAAGCCTGACGCGTTCCCGACATCGGCATCGAACCAAACATGCCCGCCTTGATACTGCCGCTGATTGCGTCGCCGTCGACTGTCGCCGTCGCTTCAAGCGTCATCGGCATCGGGACTTTCATGTCCATTTTCCAAGTGAGCACATTGCCATCAACCTTGCCATCATAGACATCAAGTGACCCTTGTGCGCCGGCGTTCGTGCCCGAAAATGTGTCGCCATCGACGTTGACGGTCAACACCGATTTCTGGTCACCCATTGGCGATTTCACAACACAATCATAAGAACCCGCAACATTCGACATTTCATTCTCTCCTGATCGAGTCGGCGCTATTTCGCCGACAGTGCCTGCACGTCTTCAACCGGCAATCCGACCGCGTCAAGCTGTGGCCGCACCTTTTTGGCATCCCCCACCACCACAAAAACCAGCTTTGCCGGGTCGATCAGGCCGCGCGCCGTAGCGTTAATTGCGTCCGCCGTCATCGCCCGATATTTTTCGGGCAATTCCTCATAATAAGTGTCTGGTCGACCAAGATTGATGATGTTGAGCAATCCACCCAGCACATCGCCAGACGTTTCAAAACTGCCCGGCAATTGCCGGATATTTCCGTTGACCGTCTGCCGCAATTCTTCGCCCGTTATGCCATTGGGTCCCAGAAACGATTTTGCGTTATCGAGAATGGCGGTGATTGATGCGCCGGTCTTGTCGGCCTGGACCGGCGCGGTCACCGCAAAGGAAATCTGGTTCTCGTTACCAAGAATCTGGCTGCGTGATCCGTATGACCACCCTTTTGTTTCTCGTAAATCGGTGTTGATCCGGGACAGGAAATTGCCACCGAGCACTTCGTTTGCCGCCCGCAATGTGAGCAGATCGTCACGCCCCGACCGGTCGAGCGCCTGACCGCCGATAATCACCGACTGCGGTGAATTGGGGCGGTCGATCAGATATATTTTGGAAACGGCTGCCGGAATGGGGATGTTGAAATCCTTTGTTGGACGCGCGGAACCGTCCGATTCCCACTTGCCAAAGCTACGTTCCAGAACGGGCAGCAATTGTGCCATTGTCACGTCGCCCGATACAAAGATTTTCGCAGTATCGGGGCGCAGCCAGCGCCGGTGAAAAGCCGCCAGCGCACCGGGCGTCAATGATTTGACCACCTCTGCGTCGCCGGTGCCGCTGGGCGAACGTCCGTAAGGGTGCGCCGGGCCGAAGACCTTGGCCGCAATAACCCGCCCCGCCAACGCTTGCGGCTGGTTTAGCTCGGCGGCAATTCTTGCCAGTTGCTGCGCGCGAACACGATCCACCTCGGCCGGCGCGAAGGCCGGATTGCGGACAACGTCGGACAGCAAACCAAAGGCCGCGCTCAGGTTCGGCGTCGGCGCAGACAGGGTGATGCTGGTGCGGTCCATCGAGGCCCCGGTTCCGATACTCGCCCCAAGTCGCTCACTTTCTTCGGCAATCTGCAAGGACGAACGTGTCTTCGTTCCTTCCGACATCAGGCCGAGCATGAGCGATTGGGTTCCCAATGCGTCAGCCGGATCGGCGGCATAGCCCGCGTCAAAATTCACATTGGCCTGCACCATCGGCACTGTCGCACGCCGGGCAAGAATGACCTCTATCCCGTTCGATAATTTCTGACGCTCAATGTCGGGAAAATCCAAACCGGTCAATTGCCCGACTTCTGGAAATTTCGACCGATCGGCCAAGGCGCGCGTGGGGCCGCCCATATCATCGTCGGCTGCAAGATAATTGAACGTTGCTGGCAAGGATTTTTGTTTGGCATCACCGCCCTTTGCTTCCTGATAGGCTTCGCGTTCGCCCGGCTCGACGATCAAGGTCAATGCGGGGCGGGAAAGCCATTTGCGTGCGGCACCCGCAATGGCCTTGGGCTTTGCCGCCGCCAATTCGGCCATATCCTTTTTATACCAAGACGAATCGTTGGAATAGATTGCGCCTTCCGCCAAGGTTACCGCCTTGCCACCAAAGCCACCGACCGATTCAAGGCCGCTGATCGTACCAACAGCCACACCCGTTACTGCGCGCCTGACCTCATCGGCGGTTGGCCCGGACTTCAGAAATGCGGCAATCACCGCGTCTAGCCTGTCGCCAGCTTTCTTGGTATCTTCGCCCGGCTTTACATCCATAGAGACAAAGAAAATTCCGCCGTCTTCAAATGCCTGCGCAGACGCCGAAACACTCACCGCGATCTTCTCGTCACGCACCAGCGCATTATCAAGACGGCTACTGGATAAGCCCCCAAGCACAGAGCCCGCGATCTGCAATTCGGTTGAATCGGCGTCATTCAAGCCAGGAATGGTCCAAAGCCGGTATAGCCGTGTGGTTGCGACCCGATCCTTCATCATTTTTGTGACGGGTGCGGGTAAAGTCGGAACATCGATCTTGGGCCGCACAGCAACTGGACCGGCTGGAATATCACCAAACCATTTTTCAACCATCGGCCGTGCGGATTTCGCGTCGACATCGCCCGCAAGCACCAGAACAGCATTGTTCGGGCCATAATTATCTTTGAACCAGGTCTTCACATCGTCCAGACTGGCCCCATCAAGATCAGCCATCGAACCGATCGGTGAATGGCGATACGGATGCCCTTCGGGATAGAGCGACTCTAATATCGTATAGAATGTCAGGCCATATGGGTTATTATCCCCCTGCCGCTTTTCGTTCTGAACCACCCCGCGCTGGTTATCGAGCTTGTCCTTGGTAATGCCGCCGAGCAAATGACCCATCCGGTCACTTTCAAGAAACAAGGTTAGATCAAGCGCACCAGTTGGCACCGTTTGAAAATAGTTCGTCCGATCAAAATCCGTGGTCCCGTTAAAATCGGTCGCGCCAACATCGCGCAGAGGGGCGAAAAAATCGCCCGGTGCATTTTCCGATCCGTTGAACATCAAATGTTCAAACAGATGCGCAAAGCCGGTTTT
>JANNWX010000067.1:0-27414 GCA_031409315.1 Sphingomonadales bacterium
CCAGCCAACCTTGAAGAATCGGAGTCGCGCATATGGCATGGGGAAACAAAGCACAGGATGGAACTGGGCGCACCGCCGCGGGATCATTATCATTCATTGGGTCCGAAGTGACGATCACCGGCAATGTAACGGCGACCGGTGAAATGCATGTTGACGGCCATGTCGACGGGGATCTGACTTGCGGCTCGCTGACCTTGGGTGTGGGCGGGCGGATCACCGGCAATATCACCGCGCGAAAGGCGACCTTGGCCGGAACTGTAGACGGCGCTATCGCCGTGGCCGAGCTGTCGGTGGAAAAATCTGCCAAACTAACCGGCGATGTCTCCTATGAAAATCTCGCGATTGCGAACGGCGCGCGTGTTGACGGGCGGTTGACACAGCGCGGCGCGAGCGGGGAATTGAAATTGGTTGTGACCGCAGGTGAGTGAAAATGCCTGACGTCGTTCCAACTTTGTCACTCATACAATCCAGAAGCGATCCCGACGGCTTTGCAACGGCATTGGGGCAGAGCTTTGAACAATTCGGGTTTGCGGTCATCACCGATCACGGCATAGACGCTGGCCTGATTGCCAAAGCTGAGGGTTTGGCCAAGCAGTTTTTTGCCCTGCCTGTCGCGGCGAAAATGCCCTACCATTTGGCCGGGACCGGCGGCGCGCGAGGTTATACGCCGTTCGGAACTGAAATCGCCAAGGATGGAGACACCCATGACTTGAAGGAATTCTGGCATGTCGGGCGCGATCTTCCCGTCGGCCACCGGTTCCGCGATCATATGCCCGACAATGTCTGGCCAGACGAAGTGCCGGAATTCCAGGCCGTCTTCAAAACCTTGTTCGCTGCCTTTGACGTAGCGGGCGGACAGCTTTTGGCGGCCATTGCTCGACATTTGAACGTGCCAGTCACCTGGTTCGACGCGACCGTGAAGGATGGCAATTCGGTTTTGCGGTTGCTTCATTACCCGCCTATCCCGGTCGATGCCGATGGCATCCGGGCTGGCGCGCATGAGGATATCAATGTGATCACGCTCCTGCTCGGTGCCCAAGAGGCAGGGTTGCAATTGCTTGGCAAGGACGGAAACTGGTTGGCAATTGATCCGCCCGAAGGTGCGCTCGTCATCAATGTTGGTGATATGCTGCAACGACTTACGAATAATGCCATGCCTTCGACCACCCACCGCGTCATCAACCCGCCGCGCGAACGGCGCCATATTCCGCGTTATTCGATGCCGTTCTTTCTGCATTTCGCCTCAGATTTTCTCATCGAGACTTTGCCGTCCTGTATCAGCGCACGACGGCCAAATCTCTATCCTGTTCCAATTACAGCCGACGGATATTTACAGCAAAGGCTGAAAGAAATCGGTTTGAAATAGGATCGCAGCAAGGCTTGCCCTTGGGGCGGCTTCCGCTAGAAGCCGGACATGGACAGGATTCTTGTACGCGGCGGTAACCGCCTGAATGGCACTCTCCCGATTTCAGGGGCGAAGAACGCGGCACTGACATTGCTGCCGTGTGCGTTGCTGACAGATGAGCCGCTGACGCTGCGCAACCTTCCGCGGCTTGCCGACGTTGACAGTTTTGGGCACCTGCTCAACCAACTGGGCTGTTCGACGATGATCGAAGGGGCGCGGCCCGAAGATTTCGGACGGGTGATGACATTGCGGGCGGGAAAAATAACCTCAACCGTCGCGCCCTATGACATTGTGCGCAAAATGCGGGCGTCGATCCTTGTGCTTGGCCCGCTGCTGGCGCGTGCTGGCGAGGCAATTGTGTCGCTGCCGGGCGGCTGCGCGATTGGCAACCGGCCCATCGACCTGCATTTAAAGGCACTGGAGGCGTTTGGCGCAACAATCGAAATTACCGCCGGATACGTCAAGGCATCGGCACCCAAAGGGCGGCTGCCCGGCGGCAAAGTCATTTTCCCGGTTGTCTCTGTTGGCGCGACGGAAAATGCCCTGATGGCTGCCGTTCTGGCCAAGGGTGACTGTGTCCTTGAAAATGCGGCGCGTGAACCCGAAATCGTCGATCTGTGCAACTGCCTTGTTGCGATGGGCGCACGGATCGACGGGATTGGCACTGAAACACTGACAGTCGAGGGCGTCGACCGGCTGCACGGCGCGACTTATGCGGTGATGCCTGACCGGATCGAAGCGGGAAGCTATGCTTGCGCTGTTGGCTTGGCGGGCGGATCGGTTGATCTGGCGGGGGCAAATGCCAGCGATATGCAGGCAACGCTATCGGCCCTGCGCGAGGCGGGCGTTGGCGTTGAGGAACACCGCAAGGGCATCAGGATTTCGTCCGACGGAAAACTAGGGCCACTCACGCTCTCAACCGCGCCATTCCCCGGTTTCGCAACCGACATGCAGGCGCAGTTCATGGCGATGCTGCTGCGGGCTGATGGGGCCAGCGTGCTGACCGAAACCATTTTTGAAAACCGCTATATGCATGTGCCGGAACTGGCGAGGATGGGCGCTGACATTCAGGTGCGGGGCCGTTCTGCTGTCGTTCGCGGCGTTGACCGTCTGGTCGGCGCGCCCGTTATGGCAACCGATCTGCGTGCGTCGATGAGCCTGATCATCGCAGGCCTGGTTGCCGACGGCGAAACCCAGGTGCAGCGTGTTTATCATCTCGACCGCGGTTATGAGCGTTTGGAAGAGAAACTCTCGGCTGTCGGCGCTGATATTGAGCGGGTCAGCGACGGCTGATCAGGCCCAGATATCCACAGCGTGGATGATCACGCCGACCAGCCCGCCGACCAAAGTCCCGTTCACCCGGATGAATTGTAAATCGCGGCCAACAGCATTTTCAACCCGGTCGGTGATCGTTTGCGCGTCCCATCCGCGGATCGTGTCCGACACCAGTTTGACGATGCCTTCGCCGTAACTATCCGCCATGCCAACCGTTGAGCGGCGGACGAATCGGTTGACCGTGTGGCGCAGATTCTCGTCCTCCTGAAGCGTTCCACCCAATTCGCGGAGTGCCGCACCCAACCGACCGGCCAGCGCGGCATCAGGATCACGGACGGCGTTCAACAGGGCTGTCCGCCCCTGATCCCAAAGGCCTTCGATCCAGCGACGCATCGCCGGATTATCAAGAATGTCGTCGCGCATCCGGTTGACCCGTTCCTGCATGACCACATCAAATTGCAGATCGAAGGCCAGCCGGTCCAGCCCCTCTTCGGCCTTGGCGCGCAGCGGATGATAGGGGTCAACCGCCATATCATCGAGCATTTTCTGCAGGCCTGAAAGAATTGCATTGGCCAGATTTTCATCAAGCCCGGTAAAACGCAGGACCGTGCCCGCGCGTTCATGAACCATGGCGCGGACCATATTTTCGTTGGCATCCAGCGTCCTGCCCGCCCAGATGACAATCCCGTCGAGCAAGGGCATATGGCGGCGGTCGAGAATGGCTGCGTTTAACGCTTGACCGAGAAGCGGGCCGAGGTTCAGATCGCGAATCCGGCTTTCGATCGCGGATTTTACCATGCCGCCAAATTGTTCCTGATCGAGAGAGGCGACGATATTGGCGATCAGCCGCGATGCACCTTGCCGCAATCGGCCCTCGCTATGGTTTGGTTGGGCTAGAAACTTGCCGGCCGCGCCCGCCACGTCAATCGCTTTCATCCGCCGTGCGACAACAGACGGCGTCAGGAAATTATCCTTCAAAAAGCTTGCGAGCGTGTTACCGATCCGGTCTTTGTTGCGCGGGATGATCGCGGTATGCGGGATGGGAACGCCCAATGGGTGACGAAACAGCGCCGTGACCGCAAACCAGTCGGCGAGGCCGCCGACCATTGCTGCTTCGGCAAAAGCCTTGATAAAACCGACCGCTGGGTGGATTGGCTCGAACGTACGTGCGGCGAAATACGTAACCGCCATCAGGACCAGCAGGCCAGTTGCAAACAGCTTCATCGCGCGCGCATCGCTCTGCGTGCGACTGGAAAAGCCAGTTCCCGCAGGTGCGTAAATCAAGCTGAAGCGCGGGCTGGCGATGGCTTCACTCGGCGGGTTGGATCAAATCTTGCGGACGCCGAAGGATGACATTCATCAATCGCGTAAACCGCTCCATCATCCTGCGGCGAAATCCCTTGGCGAGCAGCCTTGGCGGCTTTTCGGGGTGTTCACTATCGCCGCCATTGGTCAGCCAATACGACATCCAAGGGCCAACCCGCTCTTCCAATCCGATTGCCAGACTGAAGGCTGCCGGCACAATCACCAGCGTCAAAATGGTCGAAACGATCAGGCCACCAATCACGGTAACCCCCATCGGCTGCCGCCAAGCGCCGTCGCCAGACAAGGCGACGGCCGTCGGCACCATGCCTGCAACCATCGCCACCGTGGTCATCACGATCGGCTGCGCGCGTTTATGGCCTGCTTCCATGATCGCTGTGAATTTGTCGACACCGCGGTCCATTTCTTCCAACGCGAAATCGACAACCAGAATCGAGTTTTTGGCAACAATACCAAGCAGCATCAACATGCCGATCAAAACTGGCATCGAAATTGGCATACCAGTAATCCAGAGTGCGAGTGCGGCACCAAGCGGTGCGAGCAACAACGACCCCATGTTGACGAAAGGCGGCATGACGCGTCGATACAACAGCAGCAGAACCGAAAAAACCAGTAAGACGCCTGAAACCAGAGCAATCACGAAATTCTGAAGCAATTCATTCTGCATCCGCGATTGGCCGGTGTTCAGCCGACTGACGCCTTGTGGCAGATTTTTCATGACCGCCAGAGCTTCGATTTTCTTGGTTGCAACGCTGCTGACAATGCCTTCGGCAAGGTCGGCACCAACGCTGATCCGGCGGTTCAGGTTCGTCCGCTGTATCGACGTCGGGCCGGCACCAAAGCTGATTTGTGCAACCGCCTTTAACGGAACGAATGATCCCGATGCTGTCGGCACCGGCAGGTTTTCAATCGTCGATAAGCTACGGCGACTATCCTCGCTGAGCGTCACACGGATCGGAACCTGGCGGTCCGATAGCGAGAATTTGGCGCTATTCTGGTCAATATCACCAATGGTCGCTATCCGGATCGTCTGCGATAGAGCAGATGTCGTCACGCCCAGATTGGCGGCCAGATCCATGCGCGGCTTGATTTGAATTTCGGGCCGTTGCAATTCCCCATTGACCCGCGGAGCGACCAGTTCAGGAAGCTTGCGCATCTCGGCTACAAGTTCATTGGCCACAGCAGACAATCTTTCGGGGTTGTCGCCCGCCAGAGTGATCTGGATGTCGCGGCCAGATCCGGGAGGGCCGCCCGATTCCTGCGCCTGAAAATTGACGCGGGCATCGGGAATGGCGGCGAGTTTGGGGCCCCACTTTTCTTCAAATTCAAGACTCTTCATCGGCCTACTATCTTTAAGAGTCAGGTAGACGCTCGCTGATCCAGTCCGGATATTGGCAAAAGCAGAATCAACAACTTCTGTTTCCGAACTCAGCATGGTTTGCACCGTTTCGGCGACCGCGCGGGTTTGGGCCAAGGTTGTACCAGGCACCATTTCAACGCGGACCTGGCTGTAATCACCGTCAATGTCGGGCAAGAAGGTGAAGGGCAGGCGCGTGAACGTCAGCACTGTCAACACCAACGCTAGGGCACCAATTGCCATCGTCTTGCCGCGATTGTGCAAAGACCATTTCAGCAGTTCGAGATATTTGGCCATCCATTTGCCCGACGCATGTTCGGCAACGCCGTGGCTTTTCAGGAAATAGGCGGCGATCATTGGCGTGATCAGCCGCGCAACTGCCAAGCTTAAGAGAACAGCGGCAACCACGGTGAGACCGAAATTCTTGAAGAATTGGCCTGAAATTCCCGGCATGATTCCGACCGGCAAAAACACAGCCACAATCGCCATGGTTGTTGCCAGAACCGCTAGGCCGATTTCGTCCGCCGCATCAATCGATGCCTGATAGGCGGATTTGCCCATCCGCATATGCCGGACGATATTTTCAATCTCCACAATCGCATCGTCAACCAGCACGCCTGCAACCAGCCCAAGCGCGAGCAAGCTGATCTGGTTAAGGCTGAAACCCATCCATTCCATGAACCAGAATGTGGGAATAGCGGATAGCGGAATGGCAATCGCCGATATGATCGTCGCGCGCCAATCGCGCAGAAACAGGAACACGACGATTACCGCAAGGATTGCGCCTTCGATCATCGCGGCCATCGACGATGTATATTGTTCCCGCGAATAGTTGACTGACGTAAACAGATCACGGAATTTGACCTTGGGGTTTTCCGCCTCCATTTTTTTCAGTTCCGCCTTCGCCTGATCATAGACCATGACGTCCGACGCGCCCTTGGCGCGGGTCAGCGAGAAACTGAGAACTTGGCGACCGTCCATTGTGGCAAGGGAACGTTGCTCGGCATAAAGATCACGCACTTCGGCAATGTTGGATAATTTGGTAGCGCGCCCGCCGCCAATTGAAATCTGCGTTTCACCAAGCTGGCGCGCGCTTTGGGCATTGCCCAGAACACGGATGGATTGTTCAGAACCGGCAATTTCGGTACGCCCGCCAGCAGAATTGACATTGGTCTGACGCAATTGGTTATTCACTTGCGAGGCCGTCAAGCCAAAGGATTGCATTTTCGCGGGATCAAGGATCACTCTGATTTCACGACTGACGCCGCCACCGCGTTCAACCGTGCCAGCACCCGGCAGAGCGCGAAGCCGCTTGCTGACTGTGTTATCGACATACCAGCTCAATTCTTCGAGCGTCATATCCACAGCCTCGGCGGAGATATAGGCAATGGGATTATTGGCCGTATCTTCGCGGAAAACCTGCGGCTCCAAAATGCCGTCGGGTAATTCGCTGCGAACGTTGGAAACGGCGTCCCGAATGTCGTTCACAGCACGGTCAATCGGTGTGCCGATCTGGAAGAAAACAACAATCGTTGCCGATCCTTCACGCACCGACGAATTGATTTCGTCAACGCCGGTAACGCCGCGCACTGCCGCTTCTACCTTTTGGGCAACCTGGGTTTCCAATTCTGTTGGTGCAGCACCGGGCTGGATAACAGAAACGATTGCCACGGGAAAATCAATGTCGGGGTCTTGGCTGATCGGCAACCGGTTGAACGCCATGATGCCACCCAGCATCAGCGCGAGAAAAAAGACGATAGGTGGCACCGGGTTCTGAATCGCCCATGCCGATATGTTGCGAAAATTCATCGCTTGTCGTTCCTTAACCGGCGGGTTTAACGCGGGAGGGCTTGATTTTCTCGCCCGCGTTGAGGAACCCGCCAGCCGAAAGCACCACTTGTTCGGTGCCCGAAAGGCCGGCAACGATGCTGACACCAGCATCCGTCACACTGCCGACGGTGATCGCGCGCCGTTCAACTTTGCTATCCTTGCCGACGATGAACACGAAATTACCCTGCGCATCACTCAAAACCGAGGATTCGGGCAATTTTGGAACCTCGATCGTGCCGCTGACGATGGCGGCAGACGCAAATCCCCCCGGTCTGATGCCTTTGTC
Source organism: Sphingomonadales bacterium (assembly GCA_031409315.1). GTDB lineage: Bacteria > Pseudomonadota > Alphaproteobacteria > Sphingomonadales > Sphingomonadaceae > Aquisediminimonas. The sequence goes on from JANNWX010000067.1 coordinate 7,477, forward strand.
ATAGGATAATGCGATGCGCACCGTGCCTTGGCGTGACTGCGGGTCAATGACCGGCGACAATTGCCAGACCTGACCGTTATAGCTGGTTGCCGATCCGACCGGGGTCACTTTGGCCGGAATGCCAACCGACATCCGGGCAAGATCGCCTTCAGATAACAAGGCCTTCAATTCCATTTCGCCGCCACGGGCAAGTCGGAACAACACGGTTCCGCTGCCGCCAACAACTTGACCGGGTTCGACGGCGCGGGTCAAGACAAGACCCCCCGCCGGAGCGCGAATGTCCAAGCGACCGATGCGGGCCCCATTGGCGCCAAGTTGAGCTTGGGCGACGCGGACACGGGCCAGCGCCGAATCACGAGTCGCAGTTTTGCGATCAATGTCGGCTTTGGATACGAAACCGCGTGCGACAAGGGTCTGGGCGCGGTCCAGTTCGGATTGTGCCAGCCGGGCGTCGGCCTGCGCAACATTCACGCCGGCGGCCAACTGGTTACGCTCCTGCGACTGGACAGACCGTTCGATGGACGCAAGGACTTGACCCTCACGCACCCAGTCGCCGGGTTCAACCCACACGCGCGAAACCAGCCCGCCTTCGCCGACGGCACCGACAGGCATTTCGCGCCGCGCCGCAAGTGTGCCGGTTGCCGAAACGACATTGCTCACCATTTGGCGGCCCGGCACGACGACCGAAACAGTCGGCGCCTGATCAACAGCCTTGGTTTCAACCGGTTTGCCGCCGAACATCATATAGGCAATGGCCAGTGCCACTAGCGCAATAACCACGCCCGCAATGATCAACATTTTGCGCCTGCGCGCGGCGACATCATCTTCGCTTAGCAGTTCAATGCGGTCGGATTGGCGCGCAAAACTTGTCTCGAAATTCATCATCTTGTCCAAATTCTGACCCAGCAAAGCGGGTGCTTCCGGAGTGTTGAAGCAGTGTGTTACATGAATAAAACACTAGATTCAAGCGTGTCGCAGCGCGCCATCCCTGACGCTGCAATGCCCCTTTGCCAATTTTCACGGAAATCCGCAAGTGAGTATCATTTTGCAATGCGAATTTTTGGGCTTGCCAACGGCGGCGAAGCGGAAGACGATATGGCGTGTTGGCACAGTGGGCCAATCAGGAGATTACAGGAGGATTGAATGTCTATAATTGGATCGATCGTGGTTGGCGGAATCGCGGGCGCTTTGGGTAAGTTTGTCATGCCTGGCAAAGACCCCGGCGGTATCATCGTGACCATTGCTCTGGGCGTCGTTGGCGGCATTCTTGCGGGCTATCTAGGCGGCATGATGGGCATTTCCACCGAAGGCAGCACGATCAAGGAAATCGTTGCGGCGGCGATTGGAGCCATCGTTTTGCTGTTCATTTATCGCCTTTATCTCAAATCACGCGGCGGCGCATAGATTATCCTTACGTCTGCTGAGCGTTCATATTGGGGTCAGGCCGATTGTCGCATTGCGGCTGTCGGCCTGATCTGTTTTTGGGACGAATATGCGTAAGAGAAGAGGATGATCGATGAAATCTGCTATATATGCCGCGCTCACTTTGCTTGCCCTGACTGTGCCTTCGGTGGGTGAGGCACAGACCACTCCGACCGCACAAGCGATCAGCGGAACCCGGCTTGAATTGCAGGCGCGCGGCGAAAGCAGGGTTGTGCCCGATATTGCGATCATCAGTGCTGGCGTGGTCACCGAAGCGCCCGACGCGGCAACGGCAATGCGCGACAATGCGGTCCGGATGGCGCGCGCAATGGTGGCGCTCAAAAAAGCAGGGCTTGCCGACAAGGATATCCAGACCCAGTCGATCAGCCTGTCGCCGCAATATCGCTATGTTGAAAACAAGCCACCGGTCATCACCGGCTATCAGGCATCGAACCAGTTGAGCATCCGGTTCCGCGACATCTCAAAGAGCGGCGATGTGCTTGATGTGCTGGTCCGCGAAGGAATCAACCAGATCAACGGGCCGAACTTAACAGTCGACAAACCGGAAGCTGCGCTTGATGCCGCGCGCTTGTCGGCCCTCAAAATTCTCCAAGCGCGCGCAAACCTGTATGCAAAAGCAACGGGTATGACGGTAAAACGAATCATTTCGATCAGCGAAAATGCCGATTACGGCGGTGGACCGGTGCCAATAATGTTGCAGGCAAATATGGCAGAAGCCAAGACCAGCATCGCGCCGGGCGAACAGGCAATGGGTGTCACCGTGTCGGCAGTGTTTGAGTTGCAATAAGCAGGATTACCGGGCGCGTCCGCGACGTATCAGCGTGACGATGCCGAGCAACAGGACGGATCCGCAAAGCGCGCCGAACAAAGATAGGGGGCCCAGCCCGCGGTTGATCGCCCCGTCGTTGGTCGCAAGCCCGGCAAGATAGGCGCCTGAAATGCCGGTCAATATGTTGAGCAGGACATTCTGGCCCTGCTCGGCCTGCATGATAACGCTGGCGATCCAGCCGATGATGCCGCCGATGGTGAATAAGATGAAAAGATTGAGCATGAAAAGGCCCTGCATGTTCCGGATGCAGGGCCCTTGCCATGAATTTATCCTTCGTGTCAGGCACTTTCGCCTGCAACGCGCGTCAATATCTCTGCTGGCGTTCGTAGAGTGATTTGTAATGCTGGATCCGGGTCACCCGCAGCCCGGGCATTCCAGACCGGTCAACCGCGCGTTGCCATCCGGCAAATTCTTCCAGCGTCAGGCTGTACCGGTCACACACCTCATCGACACTCAACAGGCCACCGTTGACGGCTGCCACAACCTCTGCCTTGCGCCGGACGACCCAACGGGTTGTCGAGGGCGGCGGCAATGACGCGACCGTAAGCGGCTCACCCAAAGGTCCGATGACTTGTGCTGGACGGATTTTCTGGTTTTCGATCATTCTTACCTCAAGTGCCGGTACGACCCGGAATTAGCTGCTGTCATCATCCTATAAGTCCAATGCATTGAAGGATCGCTAAAATGCCAAGGTAAACGCGGCGGTTACGAAGATGTGCGGTTGGTTAACAAAGCGGCGGTCAGGCCGTCGAAGCTTGATTGGCCGCGTGGAAGGCGTTCGCCGCGCAAAGGCGCGAAAAGAGCCGCTTGCACGCAGAAGCTGCTGCCATTTCCCGTCAGGCCGTTGGCGGCCAGATGTGCCCGTGCGGTCGGTGTTGCGCCCTGCTGTATGGCAACGCGCGCCAACAGCCCGGAAAAATTTATCTGCGCAACTGGGGTGCCGATCCAGTTCTTGCTGCGGCGGGCAAAGCTCATATCCATGACGCGTGAGTCGCATAATTGGATGAATCTCTCGTAAATTGCGGTATGGAGCGCGCGATGCTCCCGCTTTTTCAGCTCGAAGGCCCCGCCAAAGCCCGCCGAATCGTTGTCGCCATGTCTGGTGGCGTCGATTCGTCGGTTGTCGCCGCGCTCGCGGCGCAGACCGGGGCAGAGGTAATCGGGATCACTTTGCAGCTTTATGATCACGGCGCAGCGGTCAACCGGGTTGGCAGCTGTTGTGCGGGCCAGGACATACGCGATGCGAGCGCCGTGTGCGACCGGCTGGGCATCGCCCATTATGTTTTCGACCATGAAAGCCAGTTTCGCGAGGGCGTAATTGATCATTTTGCCGACGAATATCTGCGCGGGCGCACGCCCATTCCCTGTGTCCGCTGCAATATGGGGGTGAAGTTCACCGATCTGTTCCGGCTCGCCAAAGATTTGGGCGCAGACTGCCTTGCCACCGGCCATTATGTCCGCCGCGTGATAGGGACGGGCGGCGCTGAACTGCACCGAGCGCGCGATCCGGCCCGCGACCAAAGCTATTTCCTGTTTGCCACGACAGCAGAGCAGCTTGATTATCTACGCTTTCCTCTTGGCGACATGCCCAAGCCCGAGGTGCGCAAGATTGCCCAAGACTTGGGGTTGGCCGTGGCTATGAAGCCGGACAGTCAAGACATATGCTTTGTCCCGAATGGCGATTATGCCAGCGTCGTGCGTAAGGTCCGGCCCGAAGCGGAAAGCGACGGCGCGATTGTTGATCTAGAGGGCCGCGAAATCGGGCGGCACAAGGGGCTGATCCATTATACCGTTGGCCAGCGCCGTGGCCTTGAACTGGGCGGGCTGATCGAGCCGCTGTATGTGGTGCGGTTGGACCCTGAAACCCAGTCGGTTGTTGTTGGCCCCAAACGTGCGTTGGCGGTAAGCGCCGCACGGCTTTCGGATGTGACGTGGCTCGACACTGTTGATGGCCGTTCGGTTCTGGCCAAGGTCCGATCACTGGCCAAGCCGGTGCCTGCGCGGATCGACGGGGATTGGTTGCGGTTTGACATGCCCGAATACGGTGTCGCGCCGGGGCAGGCGGCAGTCCTTTATGATGGGGACCGGGTTTTGGGCGGCGGCTGGATTGAGGAGACCGTGGGGGCTGTTGAGGCTGTTTCCGCTTAATCCTTGAACGCTTCCGGCTGGCATCCGAGCACCGGATCATAGGTTGCCGAACGGCTGGCGATGAAGGGGACATAAGCGGTCACCGTTTTGGTCTTTGGATCATCGGCCAATTGGATCAATTCCATCCCCGGCTCAAAATCCTTGGCGCAGTCACCAATCGGCCGGTTGCCAATATAGCGGCAGCCGCACGCGATGCGCGCACCGTACCCGACGCCCAGATCAAGGAACGGCTTTTGGCCCCTTGCATAGGCATAGGCCCCGCCTATTGCGAGTGCGAGGACGGAAATAAGGGCGATCAGGATGCGTCTTGCTTTCATGGGGCGTGAGGTTAGGCTGGGCGGATGATAAAGAAAAGCCTCTTGCTTCTCGCCGCCGCATTTGCGTCCTCATCGTTCGCGGTTGGATCGCCGACGCCGCTTGATCCACTGTTTGCCGCCGGGACGACAGAAACCCGCGCCGCGCTCCTGATCGTTGGCGGCAAAGTTACGGCCAAACGCTATGCGCCGGGTTATTCGGATGCGAACCGGTTCATCAGCTGGTCGATGGCCAAATCGGTCACGGCGGTGCTGGTCGGGGAACTGGTTGCCGACGGCAAGCTGCAACTGGATGCGCCCGCGCCGTTCGCCGAATGGCAAAAGCCCGGCGATCCGAGGGGAAAGATCACGCTGCGCCATATGCTCCACATGGCTTCGGGCCTCGACCATACCGAAGGGCTTGATCCCGACGACGGGGCGGAGGGTGCGCTCAAATCCGACACATCGTCTACGCTCTTTGTAAGCGGGACGGGCGCAATGGCCCGGCGCGGCATTGCCAAGGGGCTGGAGGCGGCACCGGGCGCGAAATATGAATATAGCTCGATCACGTCGCTGATGCTGTCCGAACTGATCACCCGCCAATTGACTGACAGCAAAGACGCCCGCATCCGCGCTGAAGCATATCGCGCTTTTGCCGATGAGCGCCTGTTCAAGCCGGCCGGTATCACGTCGGTGGTGATGGAATTTGACGGCGCAGGCACGCAGATCGGCGGGTCGATCATCTATATGACATTGGATGATTGGGGCCGGTTCGGCTCAGTGTTGATGGCGGGCAAGGGCGCAGACGGGGGTCAGGTTATTGCCCCCGACTGGCTGACGTTCCTGCGCACGCCTAGCCCGACCAACCCCGGTTATGGGGGTCATGTCTGGCTCAACAGTTTCCCGCTGACGGCGCAGGCAGGCGTGCAACTTCCCAAGGCCATCTATTCTGCCAATGGCCATCTCGGCCAATGGGTCATCGTCTCGCCCGAACAAGATATGGTGCTGGTGCGGCTCGGCAAAACCAACGACGGCGATCGGGAACCGGTGAAACAGGCGCTGGGGGCGATTATTTCAGGGGTTCGGGTGAAGGGCCGCTGAGGCCGCACATTTGGGCGATGGACGGCGGGGGGTTTTCGCGGCATCCTTGTGGGCATCTGCAATTTAGAGAAGGAGTCTCCATCATGCCCAAAGCTCTCGGGCCCAAAGTAATAGGTTTGGGCGGCCTGTTTTTCAAATCAGCGGATACCGCCGCGATGCGCGAATGGTATGGGCGCGTGCTTGGGCTTTCGTTTGAGGATTGGGGAGGGCTGGTGTTTCTGCCCGAAACCGCTGCCGGGCACCCCGGCGCTGGGACGGTATTCTCTGCCTTCGCCGCCGATACCGATTATTTTGCGCCGTCGGACGCGGCATTTATGTTCAACCTGATGGTCGATGACCTGGATGGCATCCTCGCCCGCTGCGCCGAACAGGGGGTGCTGCCAATCAAGACCATGCGCGACGAATTCAACGGCCACTTCGCCCACATCATGGACCCCGAAGGCCGCAAGATCGAACTATGGGAACCCAAGCCGATGGGGTGAGAGGTCTTAGGGGGAATGTTGCGCCTGCCCCAGGATTTCCCTCAATAGAGCCGCGAGTGCTCGCCGCCCTGCAAGGGGATCGCCGCGCCGCTGATGAAACTCGACTTGTCGGAGAGCAGGAACTCGATCGCGTCGGCGACGACGTGGGATTCACCCAGCTTGCCCGTCGCCGTGTAGCGTTCGAGTAGTTTGTCGAACAACGCCGGTTCGGCTTCGGCGTAGGGGTCGACCATTTCCGAATGACAGTAGCCGGGGCACAGCGCGTTCACCCGGATTCCAAGACGGGCATAATCTATCGCGGCAGTCTTGGTGAGGCCGATGACACCCCATTTGCTGGCGACGTAACCGGAATTGCCAATGTCGCCGCCGGTGGTGCCATAGATGGACGAAATGTTGACGATCGATCCGCCTCCGCTCGCAAGGATGGCAGGTATCTGGGCGCGCATGCAAAGGAACACGCCGGTAAGGTTGGTGTCGATCGCGCCGTGCCAGTCATCGTCGGAATAGTCGGCGAGCGGCTTGAACATGCCACCCGTGATACCGGCATTATTGACCGCACCGTCGAGCCGCCCGAAGCGTTCGACGGTCTTGGCGACCATCGCCTCGACGTCAGCGCGTACGGTGACATCGGCCTTGATGAACAGGCCTTCGCCGCCAGCGGCCTCGATCTGACCGATAACAGCATTGCCTTGCTCTTCCCGCCGCCCGGTAATGGCTACTTTCGCGCCTTTGCTAGCGAGTGAAATTGCCGCCGTCGCGCCAAGGCCAGATGTTGCCCCAGTGATGAGTATGACTTTACCCTCGAAATTGCTCATTGAATTTTTCCCTTGTTTAATTGCTGCCTCATTCCGGCGGTGTCCACTGATTGACCAGAACCATATTGCCCTCGCTATGGTCGGTCCGCAGATGTTTGATCGCTTGATATTCAGGCGAATCATACCAGGCCATCGCCGTTTCTTTTGATTCGAATTTCAAGACGACGGTCACATCGCTTGGCGCGCCCTCGACCGCATGCGACGCATAATCAGCGACGAGAATTTCACAGTCAGCCGCCATCAGTTGCGGGACGACGGCGGGGACATAGGGCTCGTATCCCGTAGGATCGGTGATGCGATAGGAGGCAATTAGATAGGCTGTCATGCATATTTCCTCTTATTAAACTTTCACCGAAATAGGCCACAGAAATGAACAGCGCTGGCCCTTGGAATTACACATAGTCAAATAGCCTTTGTCTTGCCAACACGCTGTGCCCCTGCCACGCCAGTGCGGTCAACTCTGGAGATGGTTTTATGCCCAGCCTGTCCGCCCGCCTTGTCGGCTTTGTTCTGCGCACCACTGGCATGTACCGGAAAATGTTTGCGGGCGGGCCGCTGTTCCGTGAGACTCTGGCGAAGATCAGGATGGCTCGACTGGCCGAGCCGAGTGCGAAGATGAAGGCGAAGCTCGACGTCTCTCAGGCAAAGTTTCAGGGTCAACCGGTCTGGAAGATCACCCCCAAGGACCGCGCGCCAACCGCACATATCCTGTATTGGCACGGTGGTGGCTATGTTTATCCGGCGGCACCCGTGCATTGGGCCTTTTTGGCGGGCATGGCGGAAAGATATGGCTGGTCGGTGACCGCGCCGCTTTATCCGTTGGCGCCAGAGTCCGACGCCGAACGCACGACGGCGTTCGCGCTGGAGTTTTACCGTGAATATACAGCGGCGCAGGGCGACGCGCCGTTTCTGATGGGCGGCGATTCAGCGGGCGGCGGGCTGGCGGCGGCAACCGCTCTCCTCGCACGCGATGGGGGGCTGCCGTTGCCCAAGGGGATGATCCTCATCTGCCCCTGGCTCAATCTGGATCCGTCGCACCCCGATCAAAAACGTATCGAACCGCGTGATGCCATCCTCAGCGTGTCGGGAATTGGCGAGGCTGGCTTGCTATATGCCGGCACGCTCGCGTTGGATGATCCCCGCGCCAGCCCGATTTTTGGCGACTGGGGCGGGCTTGGCCCCATCCTTGCCTTCGGGGGCGGGGACGACATCCTTGTCACCGATGCCCGCGCGCTTGCGGCCAAGCTGCCGAGTGTCGATTATGTCGAGGAAGCGGGGATGATCCACGTCTGGCCAATTTTCACTTTTCCCGAAAGCCGCAAGGCACAAGCGCGGATGGCGGACTTTGCGTCAGGTGGGCTATAGTCGTCGGCGACCGGCCATTCAGGCGCTGGGCTGATCCTCATGCGTGGTGCCCGGTGACGGCACATAACCAATCTCTTCGGCGGCATGGCCTTCGGGGTCGGGATGAATGAGCACTTCGGTGCCGGGAAATTCGGCCATCAGCTTGGCCTCAACCTCATCCATCACCCGGTGCGCCTCCAGCACGGTCATCGCGGGATCAACCCAGACGTGAAACTGGACAAAATCATGCGCGCCGCTGGTCCGGGTCCGCATGTCGTGGATGCCCTTCATTTCGGGATGTTCCTGCGCAACGGCCAGAAAGCGTTCTCGTTTTTCCAGCGGCCATTCCTTGTCCATCAACTGGTCAATCGCGGTTGTCGCAACAGCGCGGGCGTGCCAGATCAACCAGCCTGCAATAGCAACACCGAACAAAGGGTCGGCCCCGCGCACGCCCAGAATTGTGTCCAGCACCAGTGCGGCGATAACCGAAGCATTGAGCATCAGATCGCTAGAATAATGAACATGATCGGCATGGATTGCGATCGATCCGGTCTGCTTCACCACATAGCGTTGATACGTGATCAGGCCAAAGGTGGTGACGATCGCCACCAGCGAAACGGCGATACCTAGTTCGGGATGTTCGGGTGCCCCGCCTTGCCCGAACCGGCTGATCCCGCGCCAGCCAATGGCCAGTGCGGACGCAAGGATGATCGCCGTCTGGAATAATGCCGCCAGCGCCTCTGCCTTGCCGTGGCCAAACCGGTGATCCCTGTCGGCTGGCTGTGCCGCAAGCCGCACACTATAGAGGGTGACAAACGACGCGATGATATCAAGCCCGGTATCGGCGAGCGAACCCAGCATCGCAACCGACCCGGTCTCTACAGCCGCCCAGCTTTTCAGGCCAAGCAGGAACAGCGCCATTGTGACGCTGGCGATGGCTGCCCGCATGGTCAAATTGCTGCGCGCCGCGTTGTGGCTGTGATGATAATGTTTGTGGTTTTCAATCACGGGTAGAGCAATCCTTCGGCCCAGCCGCTGCCGGTGCGGGTGAACAGCCGCCGTTCGTGCAATCTGTGTTCGCGGTCCTGCCAGAATTCGATGCGCTGCGGGTCAAGGCAATAGCCCGACCAGTGCGGCGGGCGCGGCACCGGCCCGCCCGCAAATCGCTGCTCCATCTCGGCAAAGCGCGCCTCGAACGTTGCGCTCGCGTCTAGCGGCCGGGATTGGTCCGATGCCCAAGCACCCAATTGCGAATCCCGTCCGCGTGTTGCCCAATACGCATCAGCCAGCGCCTTATCGACGGCCAGCAATTTGCCCTCAATCCTGATCTGGCGGCGCAGCGATTTCCAGTGGAATAACAGAGCGGCAAACGGCCGCTCGGCAATCTGGGCGGCCTTGCGACTTTCCTGATTGGTATAGAAGATGAAGCCGTCCGGCCCGTGGCCCTTGAGCAGAACCATCCGCACCGACGGCTGCCCGTCCGCCCCGGCTGTGGCCAAAGCCATCGCGTTGGAATCGTTGGGCTCGGAAAGGCGCGCCTGCGCATACCAATCGGCAAACAGGGCAAAGGGATCGGTAGCGGACATGGGGTGGTTCTTAGCGGGCCGGGCGTGGTTCGCCAAGCACGGGCTTTAATTTACGCGCATCACCCGGATTGCAATCTGTCCGTTGATATTGGCAAGGTAGCTACCCATTGCGGCCTTGCGGATTTTAACAGGCTGCCCGGCCTTGGGCGTGCGCAATCGCTGTGCATCGGTTTGTTGCCATTTTGCGCCGTCTTCCAGGATGATGAGCCATTTGCCGTCACCGCGCTGAACCGACGATGCCACAACGGATTCCAACTGGGTCCGGCCCTCTTCATCGCCGTCATCTTTATCGCTGCCAAAAATAGCCAGATTGGGCAGGGTCAGCCCGAACAGGCTGCGCCGAGCTTTTTTGATCTGAACCTTGTCGACCACGACGACTTCGGATTTTGCGACTGCTGTTTCAAGCGTCGCCACTTGCGCATCATAACAGGCCAGTCGCTGCCCGTCGTCCGCAATGGACCGGCAATCGATCAGTTTGGTGTAAAGGCCCGCGCGCTCAACCGGTTTATCGGGGCTTGCGGCAACAGCCGACGCTGTGGCGATCAACAAACTCAAAAGAAAGAGGCGGCATTTCATCTCAAATTTCCTGCATTGCTGTGATTGGACCCGTGATGCCAGTGATTGAGGGACAAGCCAAGTGCCCAAAGTGTTGCAAATGGGTGACAGTCGCCACGCAACATTCGTTCAACGCTCTGAAATACGTTTACTTGTGGCAAGGGGTTGGGCAATGCGATTCCCAAGTTTGATATGGGGGTGACGGCGCCTTTTGGCGTGCCCCCACTAATCGGACGAAAAAATCAGCGATTCTCGGATCGCATCATCCAGAATAAGGGACTGGAAGCATATGAAGACTCAGAAATTCTTTCGCCGGGGCCGGTTGAGCGCAAGCGTCGCTCCGGTCGTTCTTGGCCTCGCATTGATTGCGACTCCTGCGTTTGCGCAGGAAGCGCCTGCCGAAGAAGAAGCAGGCGACATCATCGTCACGGGTTCGCGTTTGTCGCGTCCAGATCTCGAATCATCCAGCCCGGTTGCAATCGTCAGCGCGGCGCAAATCCAATTGTCCGGCACGAATAACGCAGAAGAATATCTGCGCGATCTGCCTCAGGCGGTTGCAGCTATCGGTGGTAATACCAACAACGGTAACCCCGGCGTTGCGACGATCGATCTGCGCAACCTTGGTGAAGAACGCACGTTGATCTTGGTCGACGGTAAGCGGTTCGTGCCTTACGATTCGAACGGCATTGTCGATTTGAACATGATCCCGGCTTCGCTTATCGAGCGCGCTGAAGTCCTGACTGGCGGCGCTTCGTCGGTTTATGGTTCGGATGCTGTTGCTGGCGTTGTCAATTTCGTGATGCGCAAGGATTTTGAAGGCTTTGAAGCCGACGCACAATACGGCCTGACCGAAAAGGGCGACGGCAAGACCCGCAGCTTCTCGATCACCACCGGCGTAAACTCGGGTGACGGACGCGGCAACATTGTTGTCAACGCAACCTATGTGAAGGTTGACGCCGTCACGCAGGGTGCACGTGCTTTCTCGCGCAACGTTTTGGCAGCAGCCGATCTGGGTGCCGGCGGCGCTAGTTCGACCAACGCTCAAGGCGCAATCGACGGTCTCGTTGGGCTTGGTGGTCGCGGCACATTCGATGCCAGCGGCAACCTCGTTCCTTATGTAGGCACACGCGACGGTTTCAATTTCAACCCGTTCAACCTGCTGCTCGCGCCGCAGAACAAGTGGACGGCAACTGCCATCGGTCGCTATGAACTGTCGGACGCGGTTGAATTCTACGGTCGGGCATCCTTTGCCAACAGCCGGGTTTCAACGATCATCGCGCCATCAGGCACCTTTGGTTTCCCGTTCCAGATCAATTATGCGACCAACCCGAACCTGAATGCGCAAGCAAAGGCCATTTTGGCGCAGAACGATACCGCAGCAGCCGGTGATGCGACGCCCGGTAATGGGGTTGTCACGGTTCCGTTCCGTCGTCGTACGGTTGAACTTGGAACCCGCGATTCGATCTATGAAAATACCGCTTATCAGCTGGTTGGTGGTTTCAAGGGCAATGTTACCGACACAGTGAAGTGGGAAACGTTCGCGCAGTGGGGCCGCACATCGCGGACCCAGACATTTGCAAACGACATTTCCTTCACACGGACACAGGCTGCCATCCTCGACGGATCAGCCAACCTGTTCGGGGCTGGCAAGTTGTCGGTTGCCGCTGGTCAGGCCATTCGGCTTGACCTTCAGCAATATGACACAACATCGCAGCTGGTTGTTGGTGGCTTCATGACGGCGGATCTGCCGTTCACCTTGGCTTCGGATAAAGCGGGCGGTGTCGTCGTCGGTGTTGAATATCGTCGTGAAAATGCCACTGCCAACCCTGATGAAAACCTTATTCAGGGCAACGCGCCTGGTTTTGGTTCGTCAACCCCGATTCGCGCAGAACTTTCCACCAAGGAAATCTATGCCGAAATCAACGTGCCGATTGTGACAGACAAGCCATTCTTTGAATCGCTGTCGCTTGAAGCCGGCATCCGTTATGCCGATTACAAGAATATCGATCAGTTGACCGGCATTGGCAATAATTTCAAAACCACCAGCTATAAAATTGGTGGCGAATGGACGCCAATCTCCGATCTGAAAATCCGGGGTGGTTTCAACCGCGCTGTCCGGGCACCGAACCTCAACGAAATTGGTCAGCCGGTAACCCCGTCAACGGGTGATGCTGATTATGATCATTGCGAATCGATCAGCCGCGGTCAGCCGATTGTTCTGACGCCAGCCGTAGTGGCACAGGTTCTTGCGGGCACAGCGCCAGCAGCAACCAGAGCACATTACAATCTGTGTCTGGCAACTGGAACCCGGGCTGGCGCTCTTGCGCTAGGTTTGGTTGACGGTGTTGTTGCCGGCCAGATCAACAATTATGTTGGCGGCAACATCAATCTGCGTCCTGAAAAGGCCAACACGCTCACCGTTGGTGCCGTGTTCCAGCCACAGTTCATCAAGGGCCTGACAGCTTCGGTCGATTACTTTGACATCAAGATCAAAGATCCGATTTTCGCGGTTCCTGAACAGGAAGCTTTGATTGCTTGTTATGAATTTGAAAAAGCCGCAACCGGCTTCTTCTGTTCACGCATTCGTCGTAACCCAATCACGGGCAGCCTTTCTGGCGGCACCGAAACGGGCGTGATTTCGACCAACATCAATGCTGGTTTTCAGCGGACACGTGGTATCGATTTTGCAACGACCTATAAGATGAATGTCACCGACAAGTTGGATGTCACTTGGGCGCTTAATGCAACGCGCACGCTCAAGAGCGACTATCAGGCACAGTCAGTTTTCCCGAACACCCGCGCATGCGCTGGTGCTCTGGGCAGCATCTGTCTGCGGCCATTGCCAAAATGGCAGTGGGTCCAAACAACGACCGCCGATTACGGTCCTTGGACGCTGCAACTGCGCTGGCAGCATATTGGCAAGCTGACGCATGATACGGTCTTATTTGGCGAAGATCCTGCGACCGATTTCGCCGTTCCTGTGATTGGTGCGCGCAATTATTTCGACCTGTATGGCAGTGTCGATGTGAATGACGCGATCAAATTGCGTGCCGGTGTGACCAACCTGTTTGACAAGCTGCCTCCCGTTGTCGGCAACGACTATGGTGGAACGGCTGAAAACAGCGGCAATACCTACCCTGGAACCTATGATCCACTGGGTCGCAGCTTCTTCGTTGGCGCTACGCTGCGCTTCTGATCAAGCGATCAAGACAAAAATCGGGGCGGTTGGTTTTCCAGCCGCCCCTTTTTTGTAATCGCTTTGGTTTCGATACGGGGATGGCTCTAAAAGGACACGTCCGATCCTGTGCGTTTGCCGTAGTGGGCGTCATAGGCCGACAGCATTAGATCGAAGAAGCGGATTTCATCGGGCGTCAGCATCGGGTGCCAAATATCGAAAATCATGATCAGCCGTGGCTCATCGCTGTCATTCCATGCTTCATGCTCGATCGTGTCATCAAAAACCCACGCCTTACCCGGCACCCATTGCCGCGTTTCCGCGCCGACCCGAAATCCGCAGCCTTCGGGCACGATCAGCGGCAAGTGCACTGTCAATCGAGCATTTGTGACCCCGGTATGTGCCGGGATTTTCGTGTCTGGTTCCAGCAGCGAAAAAAAGGCATTCGGCGCGCGTCCATCTAGCCTCGCCAGCGGCAGCCTCGCCAGAACTTCTGCTGTTTTCGGGCAATGGGCGCAATGATCATCGTGGCGAGCCCCGTGCTTCCACAGAAAATAAGCGCCCCATTTTAGGGAATGATCTAGATCTTTCCACTGGTTAAGCGGCGTTCCCGCCGGATTGGCGACATAGGGAACAAACGCAGGGCGCATATCGGGCGTCATGACCGCTTTTGCTTCAGCCAGAATGTCGGGCGCTGCCGCTTCCAACTGCGCAATCCACGGTGTTAATTCCCGATCAAAAAATGGAATAGCCGGTAGCCTTGGCACGGTGAGGAAAGTCGGTTCGGCGACATAAATTTTTCCTTTGCCAAACAAAGCGTCAGCCGCCTCTTTCGCGCGCGCGCTGGGCGGCTCCGACGTGTCAAGAACAGCGGTTTCCAGTGCGTCATTATCGCGGGCAACAGCGGTTTTTGCGCGGCTTATCGTCTCGGCAAATCGGGGGTCGGCAAGAATCTCTGGCGGTGCAGTATCGATGAAATTGCGGTAGACTTGCGCCGCACTCCTTGTCTGCCCGGCTTCCTCATACAGGATCGCCATTTGGAACATGGCCTGCACGAAATAAGGGTCGACCGCCAATGCTTGCTGAAGCGCGTTGAGTGCGGATTGGCGGTCATTCGCGGCGCGGGCAGCTGCCGCCAAGTTGAACAGCAAGGCGGGTTGCCCCGGATCAGCGGCCACCGCCTGCGCAAGGAAATTCTGTGCCAAAGTAGCATTGCCTTGGGAAAGGTGCCAATTACCGACCATGTTCAACCCAACGGGATGATTTGGATCGGCATCAACGACGGCTTTCCATGCATTGATCGCGCTATTTCTGTCGCCCGACTGCATCGCGTGCTGGGCTTTGGCAACCAAATTTTCGACACGATCCAACATCAGGCTATTCTGGATGGCCTGCGGGCCGGATGCAAGCAATCAACGCAATTTGAACACCAACCCCCCATCACCCTCATCAACCTTTATCGCGGCCCCGTCGGGAACGTCGCCGCGCAGGATCATATCGGCCAGCGGGTCTTGCAAATAACGTTGCACCGCGCGCTTCAGGGGCCGTGCGCCGTAGATGGGGTCATAGCCCACCCGGCCAAGCCATGCGCGCGCCGCATCGGTTAGGTCGAGGGTGACTTTGCGGTCAGCCAGCAGCTTAGCGACCCGGGCGACCTGAATATCGACAATCGGGGCCATGTGGATGGCCGCGAGCCTGTGGAACAGGATGATTTCATCGAGTCGGTTCAAAAATTCCGGGCGGAAATGGCTGCGCACAATCTCCATGACTTGTGGCTCAACCGCGTCAACATCCTCATCCTCACCAAGTGCCGCGATAAATTGGCTGCCAAGATTGCTGGTCAATATGATGATCGTGTTAGTGAAATCGACCGTCCGGCCTTGCCCGTCGGTAAGGCGGCCATCGTCGAGCACCTGGAGAAGGATGTTGAAAACGTCACCGTGCGCTTTTTCAACCTCATCGAACAAGACGACCTGATAAGGCCGCCGCCGCACGGCTTCGGTAAGGACACCGCCTTCTTCATAGCCGACATAGCCTGGAGGCGCGCCGATCAGCCGCGCGACAGAATGTTTTTCCATAAACTCGCTCATGTCGATGCGGACCATCGCGCTGTCATCATCGAACATGAAACCGGCCAATGCCTTGGTCAGCTCGGTTTTGCCAACGCCGGTCGGCCCCAAAAACAGGAAGGAGCCAAGTGGACGGTTCGGGTCTTGCAATCCGGCACGCGCGCGGCGCACCGCAGTCGACACGGCCTTCACAGCATCTGCCTGCCCAATCACACGCGCGCCAAGGGTGGCTTCCATCGCCAATAGCTTTTCACGCTCGCCGGTCAGCATCCGTTCCACCGGGATGCCGGTCCATTTGGCGACGACAGAAGCAATGTCATCGGCGGTCACTTCTTCGCGCAGCATCGCCCCGTGCGCCGCCCCGGCGGCATCGGCAAGCTGCTTTTCAAGCTGGGGAATACTGCCATATTGCAGTTCGCCGGCCTTGGCGAGATCGCCTTGGCGCTGGGCCTGATCCAGCTGGAGTCGCGCCGCATCGAGCGCTTCCTTCACTTTGGCTTCGGCGTGAATTTTGTCCTTTTCGGCTTGCCAGCGCGTCGTCAGGCTGGCGGATTGCTCTTCCAGATTGGCAAGTTCGGTCTTCAGTGTGGCCAGCCGGTCCTTAGACGCAGCGTCACTTTCCTTGCCAAGTGCCAAAGTTTCGATCTTCATTTGCATGATACGGCGATCAAGCGTTTCAATCTCTTCGGGTTTGGATTCAACTTCCATGCGGATGCGGCTTGCCGCCTCGTCCATCAGGTCAATGGCTTTGTCAGGCAAAAAGCGGTCGGAAATGTAGCGGTGGGACAGGGTAGCTGCGGCAACCAGCGCCCCGTCGGTAATGCGCACGCCGTGATGCAGTTCATATTTTTCCTTCAAACCGCGCAGGATCGAGATACTATCCTCAACCGTCGGTTCACCGATGAACACCGGCTGGAAACGTCGTTGGAGCGCGGCATCTTTTTCCACATGTTTGCGGTACTCATCAAGCGTCGTCGCGCCGATACAGTGCAGCTCACCTCTGGCCAAGGCCGGTTTCAACAGGTTCGACGCATCCATCGCGCCTTCGCCTTTGCCCGCGCCGATCAGCGTGTGCATCTCATCAATGAACAGCACGATCTGCCCGTCGGCTCCGCGCACTTCGTCAAGCACGGACTTAAGGCGTTCTTCAAATTCACCGCGATATTTGGCGCCAGCGATCAAGGCGCCCATATCCAGCGACATCAATTGACGGCCTTTAAGGCCGTCTGGCACGTCGCCATTGGCAATGCGCAGCGCCAATCCTTCGGCAATGGCGGTCTTGCCGACGCCCGGTTCGCCGATCAGCACAGGGTTATTCTTGGTCCGGCGCGCCAATATCTGGATCGTGCGGCGAATTTCTTCGTCGCGGCCGATCACGGGGTCAAGTTTGCCCTCGCGCGCGGCCTCGGTCAGGTCGCGGGCATATTTTTTGAGCGCGTCATATGTTTCTTCGGCAGAAGCGGTGTCGGCAGATTTGCCCTTGCGCAAGATATTGATCGCGGCATTGAGGCCTTCGGCTTTAACGCCAGCGGCCGCCAGCGCCTTGCCCGAGGTCGCGGTTGTGGCCAAAGTCAATGCGAGCAGTAACCGTTCGACCGTGACGAAGGAGTCGCCAGCCTTCCCTGCAATCTGTTCTGCCGTATCGAGAATACGGACCAGATCATTATCGAGCCCCGGTGTCTGTTGTGCGCCGCTGCCCGATACTGCGGGAACCTTTGCCAGGACGCTATCGGTTTCCCGCACGGCAACCGCAGCGTCGCCGCCGGCTGCCTTGATCAAGCCTGCGCACATGCCCTCGCTGTCTTCCAACAAGGCCTTCAACAGATGTTCCGCGCTGATCCGTTGATGGTTCATCCGGATCGCAACAGTTTGTGCGCTTTGCAAAAATCCTTTGGCGCGGTCTGTAAATTTTTCGAGGTTCATGGTGGCCCCTGATGTTGATGCTCAGGACGATATGGCGTTGCCTTAATGCAACACAAGACCCCGCATCATTTTTTCAAGGTTTGCGGTCGCGCGACTTTTGGTGCGGTCGGCGCGAAAATGGTGCCAAAGAAACTATCCTGATACCAGCGCGGTGCCGCGTCTGTGTTGGCAATTTCGCGTGCGATCAGATAATTAAGCCGCGTAAATTTGACGGCAGCTTGCCAATCGAACCGCAGGTCCATCTGATCGCTTGGCCGGTGGTAATGCGTGGCGAGAAAGTCTTTGAACGCCTTTTCGCCGCCGTTTTTGAATCCCGTCATCAGAAATATCGATGGGATACCTTGTTTTACAAAACTGTAATGATCGGACCGGGTGAACAGCCGTTCGTTGGGTAACGGGTCTGGAGAAAGCGAGACGCCCATCTTTTCACCAGCTTTGGCAACAATCGGGCCTATTTCAGAATGTTCTGCGCCAAAGGCAATAACATCCTGAAAATCGTAAAGCAGAACCGGCATGTCGAGATTGATGACGCCGACGACTTTACCGTTCCCGACCAGCGGATGCCGCGCCAGATAATCCGACCCGAGCAATCCGTCTTCTTCGCCGGTGACGGCGGCAAACAATATCGGCCGTCGCGGTCGGTCGGCCGCGCCTGCCATCGCCTTGGCCACTTCAATCAAAGTGGCAACGCCAGACGCATTGTCCATTGCTCCGTTGTAAATTTTGTCGCCTGCGCGCAACGGATTGGTTCCATTGTGATCCAGGTGCGCCATCAGGATAATATATTCGTTGGCAAGCGCAGGATCATTGCCGGGCAGAATGCCGACCACATTGGCGCTTGAAAATCCGTCAATCTTACTTTCCCGATCAATCCTGACGATCGGTTTGAGTGGAAAGCCCCTTGGGCGTCCGCCGACTGTATCGGCTTTGGCAATGATCGACGCGAGCGACGTGCGGCTGCCGGCAAATAGCGCCGTTGCCGCGTCTTCGTTCAACGTGGCGCTCACGCGAATGGCGGGCGTCTCCGAATGCGGAAGGCCGTTTTCATCTGCCCACATGATCGCCGGTCGCGCGCCATTGCCGGTAATCCGGGCCCATGGTTGCGATTGCTGACCTGCCTTTGTCCGGATGGACAAAATTCCGATGGCACCGTGACGTTGGGCCATTTTGAACTTTTCGGCGCTCAGATGCGCGCCAATATCGCTCGTCATGCCTTTGGGAAACCCGGAAAGGACCGCGACATATTTCCCCTTCACGTCTAGCCCAGCATAATCGGAAAAACCAAGATCAGGGCGATCAAGCCCGTAGCCGACGAAAGTGACACCAGCCTCAACCGATTGCATGCGGTCTTGCAGGCTTGGTCCCAGTAAGACCGATGTCCTGTTTTCAAATTTTTGATCGCCGATCATCAGGAACGGCACTGCGCCTGCAAGGCTGGATTCCTTGAAAGGGATTGCTTGCATCGACGACCCTGAAACAGGCTTAGACAATCCGATCGCACCAAACTGGGTGGCGACATAAAGCGCGGCCAGATCATAGCCCCGGGTTCCGGCGTCGCGGCCCTCCAGCAGATCATCGGCGAGAAACGCGACATGTGCGCGCAGTGCGTCCGGTGAAAATTCAGGAACCCCCGATGAATTGGCATGTGCGGCCAACGCCAATGCGCACGTCATGAGCGCGGCTGAAAATTTCTTGAACAAACCAATCCCCCCTGTCCAGATTTTGCACCCAAGCAAAAAGCCACGCTGGCGCAATCGCTCTTCGACCGAACCCTCCTGCTGATCGACGAAGGTTCCGCCCCTAACATGTTGTTCATCGAAAATCATACGCGAGGTGCAGATTCCTTATTGCGCTGGGCCACGCGCTGCTATGGATGTTCCGTCACAAGTTTGAAGGATATTTTGATGCGTCGTTCCATGTCACGTTTGTTGCTGCTTCCGGTTTTCGCACTGTCTGTCGTGCCAGCATTCGCCCAAAATTCTTCCAAACCGGTTCCGGTTTCCACTCTGGTGAAATCTGTCGACATTCCCCATCAACAATTCACATTACCCAACGGGCTGCGGGTGTTGATCCATACTGACCGCAAGGCACCAATTGTTGCGGTGTCGGTCTGGTATCACATCGGATCGAAGAATGAACCCAAGGGAAAAACCGGCTTTGCGCATCTGTTTGAAC
>JANNWX010000068.1:0-7034 GCA_031409315.1 Sphingomonadales bacterium
CGCGAAGAGCTTGAGGAAATCCTTGAAGCGACCCCGGCGGAGCGGCGGACGTTGATGTTTTCAGCGACGATGCCGCGCCCGATTGTGGCACTTGCCAAACGTTATCAGCGCGACGCCCTGCGTATCTCGACGGTCGGTGAAGATCGCGGGCACGGTGACATCAGCTATCAAGCAATGGCCGTTGCCCCCGCCGATATCGAGCACGCCGTTGTCAACCTTTTGCGGTTCCATGAGGCTGAATCGGCGATGCTGTTTTGCGCAACCCGTGATAATGTACGCCGGGTGCATGCAAGCTTGGTCGAACGCGGTTTTGATGCCGTCGCCTTGTCTGGTGAACATAGCCAGAGCGAACGCAACCGTGCGTTACAAGCGTTGCGCGATGGCAAGGCCCGCGTTTGCGTTGCAACCGATGTTGCTGCGCGCGGGATTGACCTGCCGTCGCTTTCACTCGTGGTCCATGTAGAAATTCCACGTGATGCCGAAACCCTTCAGCACAGGTCAGGGCGCACAGGCCGCGCCGGCAAGAAAGGGACAGCCGTCCTTATTGTCCCCTACCCACGTCGCAAGCGGGTCGAAGGCATGCTGCGCGGCGCGCGGATCAACGCGGAATGGACCAAACCGCCATCGTTGGATGATATCCGCGCCCGAGATCAGGAACGTCTGTTTGAAACTCTGATGGCCCCGGTTGAACCGACCGAGGAAGAAATGCTGCTCGCCGCCCGCTTGCTTGAACAGCGCAGCCCCGAACAGATCGCCACTGCGTTGATCCAGATGCATAGGTCGAAAATGCCATCGGCGGAAGATATGCTCGACGATGGCGCGCGGCCGCAACGCCCCGATGGCCCCCGCCCCGGCTTTGAAGAAACAATCTGGTTTTCGATGAATGTCGGGCGCAACCAGAATGCCGATCCTCGCTGGCTGCTCCCCTTGCTTTGTCGCCGTGGCCATATAACCAAGACCGAAATAGGCGCGATCCGGATCACCGGCGATGAAACCTTGTTTGAGGTGCGGCGTGAAGCCGCTGGGCGCTTTGCCGATGCCCTGAAACGCACCGAGCGCGACGACCCCGACGGCGATGGCGGCGTTGAAATCCGCGTGGTGGAAGGCAAACCGCGCGAAGCAGCCAAACAAAGACGGCAAAGCAATGGCCCCAATCAAGGACGTCCGCCTGCCCCACACCGCGATGCAGTGCGCCCGACACTGGGCACATCGCAGCGCAAGTTCGGCGAAAAATCGGGTGGAAAACCTAGCGGGAAACCCTTTGCCAAACCCGGCAAGCCAAAATTCCGGCGCACCACGGAACGCTGATCGTTGGGCGTCCGCATATTGATCGACGGTGATGCTTGCCCGGTAAAGGACGAGATTTACAAGGTTGCCTGGCGTTACGGCATTCCCGCCACGCTGGTCAGCAACGCGCACATCCGGATTCCCGATCACCCGCTAATCGACCGGGTGATCGTTAGCGACGGGTTTGACGCAGCAGATGACTGGATCGCCGAACGCGCCAACACAATAACGGTTGTCGTTACCGCAGACATCCTGTTGGCAGAACGCTGCTTAAAGGCCGGAGCATCAGTGGTTGCCCCCAACGGCAAGCCATTTGACGAACGGTCCATCGGCGCAGCCGTTGCCACCCGTGCGCTTATGGACCATTTAAGGGTCGGCGGAGATATTATTGGCGGACCGCCGCCCTTTCGCAAAGAGGATCGTTCGAGGTTTCTATCAACGCTCGACAGCATATTGGTGCGTTTGATGAGGTCCGGCCACTAATCCCTCTTGATGCAACGCTGCGCCTCGCTTAGCAGGTTGACGACATAAGAGAGGGATTGCGACATGCGTCTGCGCACATTCATGACAACAATTGCCGGAATTTTGGCATTTCCATCCATTGCCTATGCCCAGCCGGAAATTGTTTCGGACAGCGGCGACACGGCGTGGATACTCACTGCATCGGCGCTTGTCCTGATGATGACCTTGCCAGGGCTTGGCTTATTCTACGGCGGGTTGGTGCGCGCACGCAACGTGTTGTCGGTTGTGATGCACACATTCGTCATTGCCTGCGCGGTGTCACTCTTATGGGCCGTCGTTGGCTATAGCTTAGTGTTCGGCGCAGGATCGTCACTGATCGGCGGCTTTGGTAATGTGATGCTCGCCAATCTGGCCGATCTGCGCGACGGGTTGACGATCCCTGAATCGACCTTTGCTTTATTCCAGATGACCTTTGCGATCATCACTCCCGCGCTTGTCATCGGTGCCTTTGTCGAACGGGTGCGGTTCGGCTGGGTTGTCGCCTTTTCCACCTTATGGACGTTGATCGTCTATATTCCGGTGGCACGTTGGGTCTGGGGTGGCGGCTGGCTTGCCACCAACATCGGTGCGCTCGATTTTGCGGGTGGCATCGTTGTCCACACGACGGCTGGCGTTGCGGCGCTTGTCATTGCGATGATGCTCGGTAAGCGCAAAGGCTTTCCCAAATCACTGCTCGCGCCGCACAGCCCGGCCCTGACCATGACTGGCGCTGGCCTGCTGTGGGTCGGCTGGTACGGATTTAATGGCGGCTCTGCGCTCGCCGCAAGTGACGATGCTTCAACCGCGATCCTGAACACCCATTTCGCTGCCTGTGCCGCGGCTCTCATCTGGATCGCCATTGAAAAAGTGAAAATTGGCAAGTCCACCTCGGTCGGCATCGTCACCGGCGCGGTTGCGGGGCTGGCAACGGTAACGCCTGCTGCGGGCTATGTCGGGCCGTTTGGTGCGATCATGCTCGGCCTGTTGGGTGGTGGCCTTTGTTTCTTTGCAGTTCAACTGGTGAAGCAAAGGTTCAAAATCGACGATTCGCTTGATGTGTTTGCGGTGCACGGCGTCGGCGGGATCCTCGGCTCATTGATTTGGCCGTTTTTCGCGGCATCCTTTGGTGGCCCCGGCCTTGCCGACGGCGTTGGCATCATGCAGCAAATCGTGGCGCAGGGCGTTGCCATTGTGGTGGTGATCGTCTGGACCGCATTCGCCACGGTCATTGCCGCATGGATGGTCGGCATGGTGGTGCCCATGCGGATGGGTGAGGAAGCCGAACATGATGGGCTGGACCTCACCAGCCACGGCGAACGCGGGTGGGAGCTGGACTGAAGTGTAACATTAAGCCCGTGGAGCGCGAACAGCGATAGAGCATCCCCGCAACGGAGTTTTCTATGCCCGCATCCTTCATTCCTGCCCGTCCGCATGTCGTGATCGCAGGCGCTGGTTTTGGCGGGCTGGCCGCAGCCAAGGCGCTTGGCGGCAAACTGGTCGATGTGACCTTGATCGACCGCCAGAACCACCATCTTTTCCAGCCTTTGCTCTATCAGGTGGCCACAGACTCGCTTTCCCCCGCCGACAATGCAGCGCCAATCCGTTCCATCGTGAAAGATCATGCTAATATCCGTGTCGTTCTCGACACGGTCGAGGGCGTTGACGCTGCGGGTCACCAGATCATGCTGCGCGACGGCGCACCAATGCCTTACGACTGGCTGATCCTCGCCACTGGCGCGCGCCACAGCTATTTTGGCAACGATCATTGGGAAGGCGACGCGCCGGGCCTTAAAACCATCGATGATGCCACGGCGGTACGGCGCAACGTATTGATCGCATTAGAAAAGGCAGAGGTGGAAACCGATCCGGAAAAACGCAATGCCCTATTGACCTTCATCGTGATCGGCGGCGGGCCGACCGGCGTTGAAATGGCCGGCGCAATTGCCGAGCTGGCACGGCGTTCAGTGTCTATGGAATTCCGCCACATCACCCCGCATTGCTCCCGCATCATCCTTGTCGATTCCGGGGATCGGCTGCTCAAATCATTCCCCGATACGCTGTCGGCTAAAGCGCGCACCGCGCTCGAATCGCTGGGCGTCGAGGTCCGCACAGGTATCCGGATTTCGGATTTGCACGATCACGGGGTCGAAATCGGCGGCGATTTTGTTGGCGCACAAACCATCGTCTGGGCAGCTGGCGTCACCGCGTCTCCGGCTGCGCGCTGGCTTGGGCTTGATCCGGACCGCAGCGGTCGCGTGCCAACGTGCCCGGAACTACGCGCACCCGACCATCCTGAAATTTTCGTGATCGGCGATACTGCTGCGTGCCCGGACGGCAAGGAAGGGACACTCCCCGGCGTCGCCCCCGTCGCAAAGCAGCAGGGCCGACACGCTGCGCAAACGATCCTTGCCGCAATGGCTGGAAAGCCGTGCAAAGCCTTCAAATACCGCAATTACGGCAATATGGCGACGATTGGCCGCAAGCACGCGGTGGCCGATTTTGGACGTATCCAGTTATCGGGCTTACCCGCGTGGCTGCTATGGGGCGTGGCCCACGTCTGGTTCCTCGTCGGCTTTCGCAGCCGCACAATTGTCGGGTTGAACTGGATATGGAACTACCTGACCTATCAACGCAGCGCACGGCTGATTACCGGTTTGAAGTGACGGTTTAATCCCCGGTCAATATTCGGTCCATAAGCTGTTTGACCGTCGGCACGAACCCGTTCGAATAAAACGGATCCTGCTTGAACTTGAACGCCGCGTGCCCCGCAAACATCAAATTATTATCAACCGAGCCGCCGTGGGCAATGGATTGCAAGGTCTTTTGAATACAAAAACTGCGCGGATCAGCGAGATAGCCAGTCGAATTGTCATCATGGTCTTTCCACGATGAAAATCCGCAGTGCGACAGGCAGCCCATACATTCGGTCTGGTCCTTACGGATAACATCGCGTTCGGGTGTCGTGACAAAAATAACGGTATTGTCCGGCGTCTTCAATGCTGAGGTAAAGCCCTGCCCAAACCATTCGCGCGCGCGCAGCAGATCGGCCTTGGTCACCCAGAAATTCTTGCCTTTCACCCCGACGTCAAGCTGGTGGGTATGCTCCCCCGCCGCTTCGCCGGAATATGCAATTTGCCGGTGCGATCGCGCCTCCAGATTCTTTAGGAACGGCGTGCGCACCGCGCTGGAATAAAACCCAGTCGGCGAAAATTTATGCAGCAGCACATCGCCATCATCCAGCGTCATCAACCGGTCTTTCCATTCCTGCGGAATCGGGCTTTCCTGCGTCAGCAGCGGCCTTGTTCCGAACTGGAACGCAATCTGGCCAAGTTCGGGATTGTCGATCCAATGTTCCCAATCGCGCAGCGCCCAAACACCGCCCGCCATCACAATCGGCAATTCATCAGATATGCCGCATTCACGCATCACATCGCGTAGCGCCTTGACGCGGGGAAAAGGGTCTTCAGGCTTTAACGGGTCTTCGGCGTTTGACAGGCCGTTGTGACCACCGGCCAGCCAAGGATCTTCATAAACCACCGCCGACAGAAAATCTGCGGTCTTGGAATATGACCGCTTCCACAGCGCGCGAAACGCACGGGCCGAGCTGATAATGGGAAGGTAGGAAACGCCGTAAGACGATGTAATTTCAGAGAGTTTGTAGGGCATCCCGGCACCGCATGTGACGCCAGAAATCATCCCCTTGGTTTTTTCAAGGATGCCGTGGAGAATCGGCTGAGCGCCGCCCATTTCCCACAGGACGTTGATATTGATCGCCCCTTTGCCGCCGGTAATGTCCCAAGCTCGCTGCACCTGCGCGATGCCGCCGCGGATACCGTATTCGATCAATTCCTGATGCCGGTCCTTGCGGGTCTTGCCAAAGAAGATTTGTTCAAGCGCCGTGCCATTTTCATCATAACTGTCTGCATTGACCGCGCTGATCGTGCCAATGCCGCCCGCTGCTGCCCATGCGCCCGAACTGGCATGATTGGTCGCCGAAACGCCCTTGCCACCTTCGACCAGCGGCCAGACCTCTTGCCCGCGATAGATGATCGGCTTTAACCCTTTGAACATGCTTACCCCTTGCTTCGCTCTCCAGTCCGTAGCCTATAATTCGGTTACAGAAAAATGCGCGGGGTTTTTTGGCAAATGAAACGGCTGCAAGCGAACGCGTTGCTATCCGTCCATCAAAACGATATCCCAGCGATATTTGGCCGTCGAGTCCAGCCGAGCAACCGAGGTCTGTGCATCACGCCCCAATTCTTTGTAGAGCATGTCGTTGACATTGGTTGCAGCGTCATCCGAAAAATACATTTGTGCTGTCAAACGGTGACTTTTCCCCTGCACATCAAAATGAATATGCGGTGTTCGTTGTCCTATTGGCGAATCATACGCGGCAGGTTTCACCGTAATGATCCGCCACTCGCCTGAATTTCCAGTCACAAGAGCGGCATAGCCTTGAAAATTCGGATCAAGTGGCATTTTGCTGATATCATTGGCATGGGCATAACGGCCCGCAGCGTTCGCCTGCCACAGTTCAAGCCGTGCGTTTATCATAGGATTTCCGTGCCGATCCAGAACGCGACCGCTGACTTCAACCACGTTGCCGATTGCTCTCTTTTCATGCCCTTTAATCCAGGTCAAATCGGCATCGTCATCGACGAAGCGTTCAATGGGATAGAATGGGCCCATCATTGATGTCGCTGTTTGCGCAATCTGGTCTGCTGCTGCAGCGGCACCAGACGCAACGAGTGCCGTCGAGCCAACGAAGGCGCGTCGAGTCAACGTACTAAACCGATTGTCCATTTTTACCCTCCCCAATCTTTAATGGTATCATATCGTATAATACAAATCGAAGAAAATGGTTTCTGATTCAAAACGAGCCAAGCCCATAAAGCGCAGCATAACGCCTAATCATCTCCGCCTCGTCATAATCCCCAACCGCCAATGCCTTGTTGGCCGCACCAAGGGTCTGGCGCAGGCTCGCGTCGGCCACCAGCCGTGCCAGCGCCGCCGCGAATCCCGCTTCATCCGCGACGGGCACGATCAGCTGCTTATTCTGCTCTGCCACAATCGCCAGCACATCGCCGACATCGGTTGCCGCCACTGGCAACGCCGCCGCCATCGCTTCGACCAGCGAGAGGGGGAATTGTTCGCTGTCCGACGAGAGCGCGAAAATATCGAAGTGGCCGATATAGTCATGCGGATTGGGTAAGAAACCTGGCATTATCAAGCGGTCGGCGATGCCC
>JANNWX010000069.1:0-8015 GCA_031409315.1 Sphingomonadales bacterium
AGCGGTCAGGCGACCGTCATTTGTGAGTATGTAAAGGGTGTTATCCGCCACAATCGGTGGCAAGAAGACGTCGCCCCCGGCCTTGGTCACGCTTTGTAGCTGGCCATTGGCAGGCGAGATGTTGGCCAAACGCCCGTCGGAACTTGCCAGGATCAAGCGGTCACCCGCCAGAACCGGGCCGGTCCAGCTGATGGATCCCTTTTTCTTCTTTTCCTTATCGTAACGCGGCAATTGCGAAATCCAGCGGACCTTACCGCTGCCCCGCGACACGCACAGCAACCGCGCATCATCCGTCACCACAAAAACCCATTCACCCACCACCCACGGCGTTGAAATGCCGGCAACGTTGATTTCCCACAACCGCTGCCCGGTCACCAGTTCAAGGCTGACCATCCGACCACCTTGCCCGACGGCGAATACGCGCCCACGGTCAATAACAGGATTGGCATCAACATCGGCCAGTGCCGAAACCGAGGTGGAAACACTGGTGCGCGACAAAGCGTCGCCCCACAAAACCCGGCCGTTTTCATAGCGATAGGCGTTTAATTCACCCGATGAAAATCCGGCAACGATGGTCCCCTGCGCAACCGCAGGAGCCGCAACACCGAACACGCCAGCCAATTCGGATGCGCCGGATTCGGTCCATTCGGTCGATCCGTCGCTGGCCTTGATGGCAAAAATCTGATTATCCTGGGTCATCACATAGATATTACCAAGACCAAAAGACGGCGCACCGCGCAACGGCCCGCCTGGCCGTTTTTTCCAGATCACGCTGCCGTTCGAGGCTTTGAGTGCCGCAACATCGCCCAAGCCGTTCGTGACGTAGAGCACATCGCCGTCAACACTGACGCCGCCGCCAAAAACCGAACTTTTGCCGTCACCGCTGGTCCCGAAATCAATTTTCCACACATCACGCCCGGTTTTCGCGTCAATCGCGCGCACCGCCGCCGTCGTATCCATGACATAGACCCGCCCGCCACTCACCACCGGGGACGCCGCCAGCCTGACCTGTTTTGAACTGCCTGCAATGGATGTGCTCCACGCAACGCCAAGTGCCGCACGCAGGGCAGGATGTTCCATCGCCTTGGAGCCATTGCCACCCGGTTGGGTCCAACTGTCATTGGGCGCAGCAACCGGCAGCAAAACAGCAACATCGGCCAAAGCCGGATCGACCTCGACGCCCGTTTCTGACGACAGGATGGACACCCGTTGGCCAAGAACCGGTGTTTTAGGTTTGCGATCCCCGCCCCCGCCAAATACGCTGCATCCAGCAATCGCCACCAGCAAAGTGACGGTCAAGGCCACGCGCGCCAATCGTTTTGAATTCAGGATCATTGTGTTTTTACCTCTTTCGTCGCGTCAATCACGTCAACGCCCAATACCCCGGCCATCTGGATGGCGCGTGAACGGAGCGATTCCGGCACCTGTTCATCCTTGGCCATATCCCCGAATATCTTGCCAGCAAGATCGTTCTTACCTTGTTTCAAATAGGCGAGTGCAACCATTTCGCCAGCACTACCAAACCAGGGATTGCCCTTTATTGCCAGGGGCTTGAGCCGCGCAATGACGGCATCGGGCGTCAAAGTGTCAAATTCGGTTGCGGTTTGGCGAACCAGTGCCAAATCCCGCCACGGCTTGGCGATCGTCTGATCAGATGCGACGTCAGCATAGATTTTGGCCGCGCCCTTCACATCCTTTTTTTCAAGCGCAATCGCCGCTTGGGTTAACATGGCGGAGGCTCTATATCCGTCGCTCGACGTCTTTTTTAGGGCCTCAAGATCGACATTGGCCTCAGGATATTTTCCGTCGGACGCTTTTTGCAGGCCCTTGTCCAGCAACTCGCCATCCGCACCCGCACGCGCCACCTGATCATTCTGCCACCATAAATAGGCCCCAAACAAGGCGAGCGCAGTAATGACCCCGGCGACAATCCACCGGCCCCAACGCGACCAGACACTGGCCAATTGGTCGCGGCGTAATTCTTCATCGACTTCGCGTAGAAAGGCTTCTTCGGTGGTTGGCGGCACAGCCAAGGTTTATCTCCGGATTTGAATTTGAGCTTCCTTAGCGGGGCCAAGCCATAAGGGGAAGCAGACTATTCGACTGGATGATAGGTTTGTTCAACGCCCGGGAATGTCCGGTTGCGCACTTCTTCGGCATAGGACGCCACTGCGCCCGAAACGACGCCGGACATTGCACCGAACCTTTTGACGAATTTGGGTGTTCTGTCGAACAGGCCAAGCATGTCTTCGGTCACCAGCACCTGACCGTCGCACAGCGCCGAAGCGCCGATGCCGATGGTCGGGCATGCAATTTTTTGGGTGATTTCAACCGCGATGGGTTCAAGAACGCCCTCGATCACCATCGCAAAGGCACCGGCGTCCGCCATCGCAACCGCGTCTGCAACAATCGAACGGGCCTCGACCTCGCTCTTCCCACGCACGCCGTAGCCGCCGAGGATATTCACCGCCTGCGGGGTGAGACCGACATGCGCCATCACCGGAATCCCGCGCGATGTGAGGAATTCCACAGTTGGAGCCAGAACCTTGCCGCCCTCGATCTTGACCGCCGCTGCGCCCGTTTCCTTGAGTAGACGTGCCGCATTGGCAAAGGCCAGTTCTGGCGACGCCTCATAAGAGCCAAACGGCATATCAACGATGACGGCGGCATGATAAGAACCGCGAACGACCGCCGCCCCGTGCGCGCACATCATTTCCATCGTCACCGCAACGGTGTGCGGCAATCCGTAAATGACCTGCCCCAGCGAATCGCCGACCAGCAACATATCGCAGTGGGGATCGAGCAATTGCGCCATGCGCACAGTATAGGCGGTCAGCATCACCAGCGGTTCAGCAGTAACCCCGTCGGCTTTGCGCTGCCGAATCCGCGGCACCGTGAGCCGTTTCATCGGCGCTGGCGTCGGATTGGCGCGGCTGGTTGATCCGTCGAAGGTGAAGGTTTGGTGCGTGGACATGGGCCACCAATAACGGCCAGAGCGTTCCGTTGCTAGACCCTGATCACCGTACCAGCGAAACCATTCAAAAGCGCAAGTTCGCAATTAGCCCCGCGCCGACACTTGACGCCTTGCCAAAATCTATCCGTGACATTACCCCGCCACCCGGTGTTGACCACACTGGCATGCTCCCCAGATAGTCATAGTCTGCGCGCAGCTTGAGGCTGGTATTGCGGCTGGTTTTCCACTCTATCTCCGCACCAACGCTCGCCCCAAATCCGGTTTTGGATCGTTTGTCGTGGACCATCTGGTCGGCAAAGCCGGTAAATTTCAGCACGTTGGTTCCGTCATAACGGCCTTGCCGAACGGTCCCGCTGACATCCAGCCCCAACCGAAAGTCCTCACATAAGCGGAACTTGGCAGAGGCTTCTGCACCAAATGTCCAGATATCACCGCCAATGTGCTGATCATACATGATATCACGCACAAATCCGGGGACTTTTGCCCAGAAAATCGCGCTCTGTTTTTGGTCTTCATAGCCGATTCCGACAGCCAAACGCAGGCGCGACGCTTCATTGTCTTTGGTCACGCCAAGGCTGAGCCCACCCGACATCATATTAAACCTCCGCGTCGCGACAGCATCCTTGACGGTGTTCAGCCCACCAAATGAATCGAGAGCGTAGCCGTTGCCGTTCGCACCGACACCAAGGCCAGGAATAACCAGCTTGTCCCCAGCCAAATCGGTTGATGCTGTTACAACCGATGTTGTGCCCTTAAGTTTTTGAAGCCAAAATCCGAGATCAAATTTGGTGTCCGTCGCGGCCCCGCCGCTAAACAAACCACCAAGAATGCCGCCCAGCGCAGATCCAGCGACAGTTTTTTTGTCGTCAGTTGCAAATAGCCCCAGAACAGGCCCAAGTGCGGCCGTTTTTTCTCGGCCCAAAAAGGCCAAATCGGGCAGGTTGACCGCCCTAAACAGCGCCTGAACCGACACTTCATTCTTTTTACTTTCATCGCCCCAATCGGACTCGTCGGAATCATCATCTTTTGTGCCGTAGGTCGCGCATTCCGTTTCACGGGCGTTTGCAGCATCATTTAACGAGTCACTAGCCGCCGTCATCTGGCCGATATCATGTTGTTGTGTGCCGTCGCTAAGCTGCGCAAGAGCGAATGGGGATTGGTCAAGACCCTCAACCCGTTCGTCTAGCCCTTTTGCCATTCCAGCCAAGATAGATGCGGCGTTTCGCATTCCTGCGATATCACAGCGCCTGGAGGCTGCTGCGGAATCGGCTTTTGCCTTCCGGACGGCATCGGCAAATGTATCGTCGTAAAACCCGTCATTGGCGGGCGGGCGCACGGTAATTGGTTTTGGGGTTGGTGCTGGCGAACGCGGCGGCAGCGACGGCTGCGGCGACTGGGCCAGAGCGGCCTGCGAAAAGACGCATGAAAACGCCACCGACGCGGCAAGAAATATCCCCTGTTTCATCACAACCCCCATCGCTCGACCAAGATTATCGCCGATAGGGTGTGCTCAGGATCGCCACATCATACACTTGTAGGATAGTCGTGATTTATTTTTACGCCCGCACTAGGCTGGCCATCGCGGCGGTCACAACCCGAACGACGTCTGCCTGAGACCGGGCATCAAGTTTCATCCGAAGATGCACCAGATGTGATCTGGCCGTTGAATAAGCCACGCCGCGCTGTTCGGCAAATTCACGCAACGTCTGACCCGCTACCAGCGCCATCGCCAACATGTTTTCCGCAGCGGTCAGCCCGAACATCGCCGCAATTTCAATGCCTCTGGCATCGTCGGTCGGGCGCTGCGCATGCGGAGCATCAATCGTGATCGCGGCAAACAATGCAGGAACCGTAGAACGATTGATCCAGGCATGTTCGGTTGCCAGTTGAACCACGGTATCAAACGGTCGCAGAACCACTTCTTCGCCAGAAAGCATCAGCGACAACTCACCTTGTAGCATGATGACATAGTCAATCGTTGCCGTTTGATGCATGCCGGGATGGTTGGGGGCCTCATCGTTCGGGGCACAGTCCTCCGGGCGCTTCATTTGCCCAAAGGCATCGGCATAATAGGTTTCAAGATCCTTTGCAGGATATTCGGGCGGGACAACAAAAAACTGAAACGTCGTCGCGCCGCGCGGCGGAAGCATCGGAACCCACCCGGAATCCACCTCATCGGGCGTGTGAAACGCGGCTGGAAAACTTTCGGTAAACCAATGAATGGTCCGCACAAGATCGCTTGGTGCCAAACTGTCTTTGATGATGACAGAGTCGCCCAATTCGTTACGACCCGTTACTATGCGTCGGAACCGGCGTATCGTCATATTCGGCCACCCCCTTCCGACGTCCGATATGGCGATATTGCGGGTCGCCAAAGTGGATATTAGCCTAGTTCGCACCGACCGCAATGTCGCTATCGGCGGAGTGCCGTCACCTCGATTTCAAACTTCATTTCCGGTTTGACCAGCCCCGCGACGATGCAGGTTGCCGCAGGGCGGATGTCGCCAAACGTTGCGCCAAGGACGTCGCCGATCGCGTCCCAATAGCTTTGATCGGTGATGTAATAAGTCGCGCGGACAATATCGGTCAGGGCAAACCCGCCTTCCTTTAGTGCCGCTTCGACCACGGCCAGCGCGTTGCGCACCTGATCACGAACATCATCGGGCATCACCCGTGTCTCAGGATCATAGCCGGTTGTCCCCGCGACAAAGCACCAATCGCCCTGCACCACGGCGCGGCTATACCCGACCTGCGTTTCAAACGGCGAGCCGGAGGAGATGAGAGTGCGGATCATGCAAATGCCTTTTCATAGAGTTCAGGCTTAAACCCGACGAGAAATTGCCCGCCAGTTTCAACCACCGGCCGCTTGATCATCGACGGTTGCGCCAGCATCAGCGCGATGGCCTTTGCTTGGTTCAAATCAATTTTGTCACCGTCGGGCAGTTTCTTGAATGTCGTCCCTGCGCGGTTGAGAATGATTTCCCACCCCTTTGCATCACACCATGCGGAAAGTTTGCCCGCGTCGGCCCCGGCTTTTTTATAATCGTGGAACGTGTAGGCAATGCCCCGCTCCTCCAGCCAGACGCGCGCCTTTTTCACTGTGTCGCAACTAGGAATGCCGTAAAGTGTAACCGTCATCCAGCCTCCCCCCGCGCCACGATGAAGCTCATCTTGTTGCCATCGGGATCGCGGGCATAGGCCCCGTAAAAATCCGGGCTATAGTCAGGCCGTGGGCCGGGATCGCCTTCATTGCTCCCGCCGTTCGCCAGCGCCGCCGCGTGGGCCGCCTGAACAGCCGCTTCGCTCACCGCGCCAAAGCCCGGCATCATTCCATTGCCCGGAATAGCCATATCCTTGTTGTTTGGCGGAGCCACCCAAATGCGCCCGCCATCAGCGAACCGGTAACAAAAGGCAAAACCGGGATAATCGGCATCAATGGTGCCACCGATATGCGCCATCACAGCGTCAAAAAAGACGCGGGACCGGGCGAGGTCATTGGACCCCATCATCATATAATTGAGGGACATTGGAATTCTCCTGTTCAGCCAGCCAATAACTCGACTCCTGCAAGGCGCGCAAACTTCTTGTCAAAGGTGACGGTCATGGCCATCCCTCCGATCAATCGAACAAAACGATAGCCGGACAAATCAACTTGTTCAAATATCGAAAAGCGTTTTCCAGCGCGGATCGGATCGCGCCACGCGTACAAGGAACGGGCAAGTCGGCCGTGCCTTGATGCCCATGGCCTCGATCTGTTCGAACACGCCGCTCGCCAGCCGCGCACCTGCACCGGTGCCACGAAGCGCAGTAGGAACTTCGGCATGAGGCATCACCATGACATCGCCCTGCCAGAAAAAATCGACCTCCGCGTCGCCAGCCTCGGTTTGCATCCGGAAACGGTTCTGGTCGGGTTCGTAGAGGATGGTCATGTCACACTGCCGACTTAACGTCAGTCTGAGCGAAATCATTCCCCTTGAAAAGCAACGGAATGTCGCGTGATTTGGCCAGCGCATAAGCGAACAGATCACCGAAATTGAGTTGCGCCGGATGACCGCTGCCTTTGCCGTAGCTGGCGAAGGCGTGGCTGGCGATTTCGATTTCTTCGTGCCCGGGCGATATGATATTCATTCGATAATCTTCGCAAAGGCGGTCCAGTTTTTGACGAAGGGACGGCCCTCCACGACCATGAACGACCATCCTCGCTTCGATCACCGTTCCCGCACTGATGGAAATGCCATCAGCTGAGTCGAGCACCGCTAGATAGTCATCGCGCTCCACCTCGCCCAACAAAATTGCAACTAAAGCCGACGTATCGACTGCAATCATATCGGCAGACCATTCTCATCCCACTCAAGCTCGAAAGCATCGTCGCGCCGTGGGATTTTGTCGGCTTCGGCAAGGATGGCATCGATGCGCAGCCTGCGAGCGGCGCGGTCATCATCGCTCACGGCGCTGACGGGGATCAATTTCACTCTAGGCTTGCCAGCATGGTCGATGACAACCTCTTCTCCGCGCATGGACGCGGCGATCAGTTTGGATAGCTTGGCCTTGGCTTCGCCGATGTTGACGTGGATGGTCATGATGGTGGGAGATTAGCTTGACCAAGGGGGTTGGTCAAGTTTGTGCTAAGGTTAGTCCCTGATTGGCGGATGTGCCGCACCGGCGTCTCGCAGCATCATCGCAAGCTTGTTGAAAAGGTGAGGATTGCCTCTACGGTTCTCTGGATTAGCATTCACAGTCGAAAAGCCTTGGCCTTCGATGCTTAAATGAATGTTCCCCGTGTCCTTACGATACCACACACCCAATTTCGGATAGGCCGTTCTTCCAGATTTGCTCTTATCCATTCAGAATCTCATTCCCACTCAATCGTCCCCGGCGGCTTTGACGTATAGTCATAGACCACCCGGTTAATGCCCTTCACCTCATTAATGATCCGCGTGCTCACCCGTCTGAGAAAAGCACTCTCGAACGGGTAAATATCCGCGGTCATACCGTCGGTCGAGGTCACCGCGCGCAACGCGCAGACATTGTCGTAGGTGCG
>JANNWX010000070.1:0-4783 GCA_031409315.1 Sphingomonadales bacterium
AGGGGATCGCGGAATCCAGACGCCGGAAATGCTGTTCTGGAGGCAAGCCTTTGCCGTTCCGGTGGTGGTCGCGTTCGTGGCGATGACTGCCGGATTTCCGTCGCTCAAGACAAAACATATCGGCCTCCACGCATCACGCACAATTGTCGGCCTCGTCACGATGGCTTTGACGTTTTCAAGCTATGTGCTGTTGCCGTTGGCGGAGGCGACGACGCTTGGCTTCACGGTTCCAATTTTCGCCACGATCCTCGCCGCGCTGATCCTGCGTGAACCAACGGGATGGCACCGCTGGGGAGCCGTGATCGCGGGCTTCACTGGCGTCCTCATCGTCGTCCAACCAGGTAACGGGCACATAGCACCAGCGGGTGTCGCTATCGGCCTTTCCTCGGCATTCATGATTGGCTGCGTCAGCCTCCTCATTCGCAAAATGAGTATGACAGAGGTTCCAGCGACCACCGTTTTCTATTTTTCGGTCCTATCAGTGCCATTGTTAGCGCCCTTCCTTTTCATTTTCGGGACGGGCCATGATAGGGTCGGATGGATGATCCTGATCGCTATTGGTATGATCGGCGGCTGCGGCCAGATTGCGCTTACGGCTTCGCTGCGCTGGGCACCTGTTTCAGTAGTGGTGGGTATGGATTATATCGCCTTGTTGTGGTCAACTCTGGCCGGCTGGGCGATCTGGGGACACCTCCCCGGCTCTGCAACATGGGCAGGTGCAACGATTATCATCGCCAGCGGTCTCTACATCACATGGCGAGAGCACAGGTTGCAGATCACACCGGCAAGGGAGATTATCGGATGACGGCAAAGCCAATGCTTTACCACTGCGCCGACGCGCGTTCGCTCCGCTGTCTGTGGGCGGTTGAGGAAACCGGTTTTGAGTGTGACCTCAGTCTTCTTCCCTTCCCGCCCCGCTTTCACGCCCCAGACTATAAGCAAGTGAACCAGCTTGGCACCGTGCCAGCCTGGATCGAGGGTGAGCGGATGATGACAGAATCCGTCGTCATCTGTCAGCGGATAGCCTTGGGCACCCCGCTTGAAATTCTGTCATCCGATCCGGACTATTTCGACTATCTCAACTGGCTCCACCGCAGCGACGCGACGTTGACGTTCCCGCTCGCCGTGATGATCCGTTATACTAGGGTCGAACAGGGCAAACGAAGGCTGGCGCAAGCGGTGGAGGATTATAAGGGTTTTTTCCTTGGCCGTGCCAAATCCATTGAGACTGCGCTTGCCGACGATAGAGAGTGGCTGGTCGCCAACCGTTTCACGATTGCCGATATTTGTGTGGGCTATGCTTTGTTTCTTGCATCAACCTTGGGGCTTGGCGCAGAACTGGGCGAGCAGTGCCGCGCCTATCTTGCGCGACTGGAAAATCGCTCCGGATTCAAATCCGCGCGCGAACGGCAACAGGGGGAAAGTGTATGACCGAACAAAGCAGTAAGCCTGCATATTGGCTGGCCATCATCGGGTTTCTGACCCTGCTCGCAGGTGCTTTTCTCGCTCATTCAATACGCACTGCTGATGGGACCGAGGTCCGCGATATCCGCTTTACCGGCACGACTGGCACGCAGATGAGCGCACTTCTCTATATCCCAAAAGGCGTGACGGCGCAGACGCCAGCGCCCGGTATTCTGGCCGTTCACGGTTATATCAATTCGCGCGAAACCCAGGATCCGTTCGCCATTGAATTTGCGCGGCGCGGCTATGTTGTCCTGGCGATGGACCAGACCGGCCACGGCTATAGCGCGGGGCCAGCCTTTGCGAATGGCTTTGGCGGCCCGGACGGGCTGGCCTATCTCCGCGCTCTACCGATGGTCAACAAGGCCCAGATCGGGATGGAGGGGCATAGTATGGGCGGCTGGACGATCCTTGCCGCGGCCGCTGCCATGCCCGATGCTTATCAGTCACTGGTTCTCGAAGGATCATCGACCGGCGCACCGTTCGCCGTGGAGGGCAGCCCAACCTGGCCGCGTAACATGGCTTTGGTGTTCAGCCGCTACGACGAATTTTCCAAGATCATGTGGAATGTTGACCGCGCGGTGGACGTGGGCCAAAGCCCGAAATTGCAAGCCGTGTTCGGCACTGAAGCGCCTGTTGAAGAGGCCAAGCTCTACGGCGACATGGCGGCTGGAACGGCGCGCATCCTGCACACACCAGCGACCACCCACCCCGGCGACCATTTTTCGTATGCCGCCATCGGCCATGCAACCGACTGGTTCGCCCGTACGCTCACCGGCGGCACCCCGCGCCCCTCCGGCGACCAGATATGGCTTTGGAAAGAAGTCGGCACTGGCATCGGCCTCATTGGTTTTGTGATGATCCTGCTTGGCGCGTTCGACGCACTGATCCGCGCCCCTGCCTTTGCGGGTTTGCGCGGGCAAGCCGAACCCGGCGCCACGGCGCGCGACCGGCGCTGGTGGGCCGGGTTTGCTCAGTCCAGCCTGATCCCGGCATTGCTGTTCTTTCCGGCCTTTGTGGCGGTCTATCTGCTCATCCCACCAATGATGCTGTTGCCGCAGGTGGTGACGACACAAGTCACGGTGTGGGCGCTCACCGGGGCGGGCATCGCGTGGTTGATCAACCGGAAAAGCCTTGTAAACGCGCCAAAGCGCAAACAGCCCGACTGGCTCCTCTCGCTCCTGATCGCAGCGGCGAGCCTTGCTGCTGGTTACGCAGCACTGATCCTGATCGATCGATCATTCGCGCTCGACATCCGCTTCTGGATCGTCGCGGTAAAGCTACCCAGCCCGAGCCAATTGGGCAGCGCCGCGATCTATGTCATCCCGATCACCCTAGCCTTTCTGGTGACGCTCAGGGGCATGTGCGATGACCTGACTGTGCGCGGCGACAGCGGGCTGAAACGTTATGCCTCTGCGATCCTCGCGCTAACCGGCGGTTTCATCCTGCTGTTCGGAACCGCCTACGCCCTGTTCTTTGCCACAGGCAGCCTGTTCACCGCGTTTGATCCCTTAAGCACCGTCATCGCGCTCCAGTTCATCCCGGTGCTTGCCGCCGTTGCCATCATCACGATCTTCGCCTGGCACCGCACCGGCAGCCACCGCCCCGGCGCCTTGATGGTCGGCATGCTGGTCACGCTGTATGTGTGTGCCGGAACAGCGACGCAGATTTAGGGGGATAACGCCAACTACCTCAAACTGGAGATTTTCAATCCATCTGCTTTGGCGCGGTCCTTGGTCGATTCCTCGCTCCGCATCAATGCTTTTGCGATTTGCTTGAGCGGCATATCTTTTTTGGCGAGCGTATGGAGCTTTTGAACCTCGTCGCTGGTCCACGGCTGACGGTGGCGTTCGAAGCGTTCGCCCACTACCCCTCATCCCCCATCCGCAGAGCGGCGATAAACGCTTCCTGTGGAATAGACACACTCCCATATTCACGCATCCGCGCCTTCCCCTTTTTCTGCTTTTCGAGCAGTTTTTTCTTGCGGGTCGCGTCGCCGCCGTAGCATTTGGCGGTTACGTCCTTGCGCATCGCGGCGATGGTTTCGCGGGCGATGACTTTGCCGCCAATCGCCGCTTGAATGGGTATTTTGAACAAGTGGCGGGGGATCAGGTCTTTCAGGCGTTCGCACATGCCGCGTCCGCGCGCTTCAGCGGTGCCGCGGTGGACGATCATCGACAACGCATCGACCGGTTCGGCATTGACCAATATGTTCATCTTCACCAGATCACCCTGCCTATGGCCGATTTGGCTGTAATCAA
The DNA here is from genome assembly GCA_031409315.1 of Sphingomonadales bacterium. GTDB lineage: Bacteria > Pseudomonadota > Alphaproteobacteria > Sphingomonadales > Sphingomonadaceae > Aquisediminimonas. The sequence goes on from JANNWX010000070.1 coordinate 3,726, forward strand.
AACTGGCATAGCCTCGTGAAATGCTCTTCAACCGGTCGTAGAAATCAAACACAACTTCATTCAAGGGCAGTTCGTAAGTCACCTGCGCGCGCTCGCCGACATAGGTCAGGTTTTGCTGGATACCGCGCCGATCCTGACACAATTTCAGGATCGAACCGAGATATTCATCGGGAACGTAAATCACCGCTTTGATCCAGGGTTCGTCAATCTGCGCGATGGAACTGGCGTCGGGCATGTCGGCGGGATTGTGAAGCTCAATCGTCCCGCGATCATAGGCAAGCTGGATATGATAAACGACCGAGGGCGCGGTGGTAATCAGATCCAGATCATATTCGCGGGTCAACCGTTCCTGGATGATTTCGAGATGCAAAAGCCCGAGGAAACCACAACGAAAACCAAAGCCAAGCGCGGCGCTTGATTCTGCCTCGAAACTGAAACTCGCGTCGTTTAGCCGCAGTTTGGAAATGCTTTCGCGCAGTTTCTCAAAATCATTCGCATCGACCGGAAACAGGCCGCAGAACACCACCGGCTGCACTTCCTTGAAGCCCGGAAGCGCCACAGCCGCCGGGCGTTTTGCGTCGGTTATTGTGTCGCCCACGCGGGTCTGGGCCACTTCCTTGATCTGGGCTGTGATGAAGCCGATTTCGCCCGCCGCCAGTTCGGACAGATTTTCGATCTTGGGCCGCATACAGCCGACCCTGTCGATCAGGTGGGTGGTCCCCGTCGCCATGAACTTGATTTGCTGCCCCTTCTTGAGCACGCCCTCCACAACCCGGATCAGGATGACAACGCCCAGATAAGGATCATACCAGCTATCTACCAGCATCGCTTTCAAAGGCGCGTCGCGGTCCCCCTTGGGCGGCGGAATGCGCGTGACAACAGCCTCCAGCACCTCATCAATGCCGATGCCCGATTTGGCGGAGGTCAGAACCGCGTTCGACGCATCAAGGCCGATAATCTCCTCAATCTCGGCGCGCACCTTTTCTACTTCGGCGGCGGGCAGATCAATCTTGTTGATGACGGGGACGATTTCATGATCATGTTCGATCGACTGGTAA
>JANNWX010000071.1:0-17442 GCA_031409315.1 Sphingomonadales bacterium
ATCAGGCCGCCGACCTCTTCGGCCAATCTGGGGGAAGCAATGTCAACCGGCTGGGCGAGCATTCGCACACCTTCTTCGCGGCATCGCTGCCAAACGCCTTCTTGAATCTGGTGGATATAATAGGGGCTGTGGTTATCGTAGATCAGGGCAATCTGAAAAGACCGGCTTCCCGCCAAAGCCCGCGCCGCCTGACTTGGGCTGAATTTGAGAGCGGCAACCGCAGCCGCCACCTTTTCGCGCGTTTCGGCGCGAACATATTTTTCCTTGTTCAAAACGCGCGAAACCGTTTTGATGGAAACACCCGCTGCCCTCGACACGTCTTTGATCGTTACCCGCATGTATCGCCGCTATCATGAAAAGGGCTGTGGCGAAAGCGCCACACTGTTCAAAAACTTTGATACGCCAATCATGATGCCCACTTGCTCTCTGTTTCCTTTTTATGTGAAAGGGTGCAATAAGACATCGTTGTCATAAACAAAGGCAGAGTCGGCGCACGTGGAGAGCAAGGTCAGATACGGTCTGGTGGGAACCGGCATGATGGGTATCGAGCATATCCAAAACCTTGCGATTACGCCCGGTGCGTGCGTCACGGCGATTGCCGATCCGACTTCATCCTCGCTTGATTGGGCGAAGAATGCGCTGGGCGAGCAAGCAGAGAGAGTGCGAAGCTTTGATGATTCGGCGGCGCTCGCCGCGTCCGGGCTTGTCGATGCGGTGATCGTGGCCAGCCCAAATCATACTCACAGGGCTGTTCTGGACCCGCTCTTTGATGCCGGGCTACATATATTGTGTGAAAAGCCGCTGGCGACTACGATCGACGATGCGCGCTGGATCGTGAAACGCGCGGGCGAAACGCCGGGCATTTTCTGGACGGCGATGGAATATCGCTACATGCCGCCTGCTGTTGCGTTCATTGATCAAGTGCACGGCGGACGAATTGGCAAGCTCCAGATGCTGTCAATCCGGGAGCACCGGTTTCCATTCCTGCCCAAAGTTGGTGATTGGAATCGCTTTTCGGTCAATACCGGCGGGACTATGGTGGAAAAATGCTGCCATTTCTTTGATCTAATGCGCCTCATCACCGGGTCGGAACCTGTTCGCGTTTATTGTTCGGGTGCGATGGATGTAAACCATCTTGATGAAGCGTATGACGGGCACCGCCCGGACATTATCGACAATAGCTACACGACGGTCGATTTTGCCAATGGCTCTCGGGCAATGCTTGATCTTAGCATGTTTGCTGAGGGCGCGGAGAATCAGGAAGAAATTACCGCCGTGGGGGATAAGGCACGGCTCGATTGCCTGATACCTTCGGGCGACATCATCTTCAGCCCACGGGTTGGCCTGCGCATGCCCAAAACGCCCGAAAGAATGCATGTCGCCGTTGATGAAGCGGCGTTGAAGGCAGGAAGCCATCACGGCTCAACTTTCTATCAGCACCAGAAATTCTATGCCGCATTGACACAGGGTCTGCCCGTTGAAGTCAGCGCAGAAGATGGACTGCGCGCAGTGGCGATTGGGGCTGCGGCTGAAATCAGCGCTCGTGAGAAGCGCGTTGTAGACATGAATGAACTCGGATTTTGAACCCAATCCCCGCCAAGGGGATCATTTGCAGGAGGAAACGACCATGAAGACCCTATTGAAAGCAAGTAGCGCGATCGCGTTGCTGGCATTTGCCATGCCCGCCTATGCGCAGGATGCAGAGGATGATGGCGCATCTTACGGTGAGATTATCGTCACGGCGCAAAAACGTGAAGAAAACCTTCAATCCATTCCGCTTGCTGTGTCCGTCATTGGTGGAGAGGCGATTGCCAATAACGGTGGCATCACGCTGGAAAACGCACAATATCTCGTGCCTAGCTTGAATTTCCGCAAATCCGGCACGACACTCAATCAGGCGTTGTTTCTGCGCGGTGTTGGCACGATCAACTTTTCGATTGCGGCAGAACCTTCGGTTGCAGCGGTTCTTGATGGCGTGGTTCTGAGCCGCGCGGGCGAAGGCTTTACCGATCTGTTCGACGTGGAACGGATCGAAGTTTTGCGTGGCCCGCAGGGGACTTTGTTTGGCAAAAACGCTTCGGCGGGCGTGGTCAGCATCGTTACAAAGCGTCCGACCAAGGATTTTGGGGCGACCGTCGAGGCATCCTATTTCACCAAAAGCGAATATCGCGGTAGAGCAACCGTGAACTTGCCGATGGGCGACAATGTGCGCTCGCGCTTCACCGGATTTTACAGCGAATATGACGGCAATATCCGCAACATCACAACCGGCAACCGGGTGAACGGCTTCAAACATTACGGTATTCGTGGTGCGATTGAAGCTGATCTTGGCGATGCAATCCAAGTGACGGTGCGTGGAGATTGGCGCAAAGCAAACGACGATTGCTGTGCGGAAATTATTGGCACGACCCCGACAAACGCCGCAGCAACAGTGTTGACTGCAACCGGCATTAACGGTGACGCAACGCGCCGCGTCGCGCAGAACCTTGAAACAGCGACAGTTGAAGAAAGCTGGGGCATCTCGCTACAAGCTGACATCGAACTTGGCGAACATACGCTAACATCGATCACCAGCTACCGCGGGTGGGACAACGTTGAAATCCGCGATGGGGATTGGGTGGACCGAGCCTATGTCGGCATCAACCAGCTCCATGATAATGGTCCGCAAACATCAGATACGTTCACGCAAGAATTGCGGATAACGTCTCCGGCAGGAAAATTCCTAGAATATGTTGTTGGCGGCTATTTCTCAAAGGCCAATTCGGATCGGACATTCTCGCGATCGGTTATCCAATGCCCAACGACACCAGCAAGTGTGCCAAATCCTCCTGTTGCGTGCTCAGCCGTGGGTGCGCCCGCATCGACGACGCCCTTTGGGTCAGCGGATTTTGGATCGGTGTTCAAGAACCTGTCATTTTTTGGGCAAGCGACACTGAATGTTTCGGACAGCTTCCGCCTGATCGGAGGCTTGCGCTATACAAGCGATAAATTGGACGTTTATCATATCCGCCGCACCACTTTGGCGGGGCCGGGCATTGGCGGTAATTTTGACGCCGGAGTCTATAACAATGGCCTGCTCGCAACGCCGCCTGCAACAGGATTTGTGGCAGGCGTTTCAAACGGGATTCCGTTCACAGCAAATTCCAGCAACAACAATCTGTCGGGTAAAGCGGCAGTTCAACTGGATTTGAGCGACGATATAATGGCCTATGCCAGTTATACCCGTGGGTACAAGGGGCCAGCCTATAACGTCTTTTTCAACATGGCATCGATCCATACAGCAGTTATCGCCGCCGAGACGGTGAATGCATTTGAAACGGGGTTGAAGAACAGCTTTCTTGACGGCGACCTGATCGTCAACATCGCGGCTTACTATGCAAAATACCAGAATTATCAGGCCAACAGCCCCGATTTTGTGAACGGTGTTCGGACGACGAGGCTTTCCAACGCGGGTTCGATTTCAACCAAGGGTTTTGAAGTTGATTTTGTTGCCCGCCCATCGCGGTCCTTCTCGGTTTCGGGCGGGCTTGCGTATAACAAAGCACAAGTTGAAACATTCCGACTGCCTCCTGGTGCTGATGCGACGCAATTGATTGCGTCGGGTTCATCACTTGCGAACGCACCGGAATGGAAAATGTCACTCGGTGCCAATTATCAATGGGAAACGGGTGGCTTTGCCAATATCGATCTCGGTGCGCAGATGGCGATGCAATCCGACCAGATTTATGAACTAAGCCCTAATCCGGTTGTAACGCTTGGTTCGACGGTGGACGGTTATGCTACAGTTGATGTGAGTGCAGCCCTTGTCGATCCAAACGACAAATGGCGGGTGACGTTTCAGGTCAAGAATCTGTTCGACAAGAGCTTTGCGTCCTCGATCGTATCTGGCGGTCCCGGCGGTGCATTCCGGTACATCATCCCGCGCGAAGCCGACCGGTATTTCGGCATCACTGCCAAGGTCAATTTTGGCGGAAAATAATATCCCGGGAACGGGTCGCAACAGGGCCGGGAGAGCAATCTTCCGGCCCGATGTGTTTGCAGGGCCAATGCCTTGCAGTCATTAGCGGTTTGCGTCACGGTCCACACTCAGAACTTCCGACATTTGGCCAGATATGAAAAGAGCGAGATATGACAGTGACGCCTAGGCTCCGTTGGACATTGTTTGGCATCCTGTGTCTCGCAGGTATTTTCAACGCGATGGACCGGCCGATTATCGCCATCCTGAAACCGGATATGTCGGCGGATTTTGGCTGGACGGACAAAGATTTCGGCGACCTGGCCTTTTACACTCAGATTGCTGCGGCGGCCTCATTTCTGTTCACCGGCTGGCTGGTCGACAAGCTTGGCGTCCGCAAATCAATGGTAACGGGGGTCACGGCGTGGAGCCTTGCCGCAATGGCGCACGGCTGGGCGATCACGACCTGGCATGTCATCTTTGCGCGGATCGGCCTCGGCGCGACAGAGGCCGTGCAAACGCCGCTGACGATCAAAACGGTGGCAACCCTGTTTGAGCCGAACCGCCGCTCGCTCGCGTTTGGCATCGGGACGGCGGTTGCCGGGGCCGGCACGATTTCGCTACCCTTTTTCATCCCGGTTCTGGCGGATAATTTTGGGTGGCGCGGGGCGCTTATTTTTGGCGGCGTTGGCGGTTTCGTGACGCTGGCTTTATGGCTTGTCCTGGTGCGCGGCGTGCAGTTTAACGATGCCGCCGAGGACGAAACGCAAGATTATAACGACGGGGCCAAGCCGTACGGCCCGATTCTGAGCGAACGGCGAACATGGGCCATCGTCGTCGCCAAGGCGATATCGGATTCGACATGGTGGCTGCTGAATTTTTGGTTGGCCGATTTTTATCGCAAGGAATTCGGCCTTTCGACCACGGAATTGGCCATTCCTCTGGCAATTGCCTTTGCAGGTTCAGGGTTGGGCGCACTTTTTGCAGGCTGGATATCGACACGGTTGCTTGAACAGGGCTGGTCAGTGAACCGTGTGCGTAAATCCGTCATGCTCGTGTCGGCGCTGATCGTTGTGCCGTTGCCGTTCGTGTTACAACTTGATAGTTTTTGGCCGGTGGCGATCATGATGGGCGTTGTGCTGGCCGGACATCAGGGGTTTTCGCTGTCTATTTTTTCGACGATTACGGACATCGTTCCGCGCGAAAAAGTTGGCCGGGTGACGGCATTTGGTGCCTTTTGTGGCAATCTGGGCGGGGCGGGGATTGTGAAGGTCACCGGCATCGTTCTGACCGCTGGCATTGGCTATACGCCTTTGTTCATCTTCGCTGGCGTGTCTTACCTGATCGCGCTGGCGTGGCTGCATGTGATGTTACCGGTGATTGAGCGGGATGCGGGTGCGATATCGCGCGCCCTGTGATATGGTTTCTCCAATGACGCAAACACAGCTTCCTCTCGCGGCCGATCTCTACGGCGATTTGCTCGACGCGACACCCGCGCAAAAAGCAAGGGTGCGGGACCATTTTCCCGGCCTGTTCATCACCGGGATTGCCGCACTCGCCGCCGCTTATTTGTCTGAACATTACGGCGCGCCGTTGATGTTGATGGGGCTACTGATCGGGCTTGCGTTCAACTTCGCCAATGCCGATGCGCGGTTGCACCCCGGCCTAGGCTTTGCATCGAAAAGCCTGTTGCGCTGGGGCATTGTGCTGGTCGGAACGCAGATCACCGTTGCGCAAATTGCTGCGCTTGGCCTGCCCAGTTTCATGACCATTGCCACGATGATCGCGCTGGTCACGCTAACCGGGTTGGTCACGGCCCGTATTTTCCGGCTGGGGACCGGATTGGGAATTCTGGCGGGCGGCGCGGTTGCCATTTGCGGTGCGTCCGCCGCGCTCGCTTTGTCTGCATTGCTGGGGGAAAAGCGTAGCAGCCAAGCGCAATTAACGCTGGTTCTTGTCGCGGTGTCGGCGGCGAGCGCGCTGGCCATGTCGACCTATCCGATCCTAGCTGATGTTCTGAACCTGAATGATCAACAGGCGGGTTTCCTGATTGGCGCCTCAATCCATGATGTCGCTCAAGCCTTGGGCGCGGGATATAGTTTTTCCAATGAAGCGGGTGAAACGGCGGCGATTGTCAAATTAACCCGCGTCACCTTGCTCGCGCCGACACTGGCGATCATCGCTTTCATGTTGCCGCGTGATGAGGGTGCAAAGGCGGGGCGCATTACCATTCCGTGGTTTGTGGCCGGATTTTTGCTCTTGGCGGGGCTCAATTCTTTATTCCCGCTGCCGCCCGAAATTAGCGCGATTGCCGCCAAAGCGACAAGCGCGCTGTTGTTGCTGGCGGTGGTTGCCACTGGCATACGATCACCGATGAACCTGCTGATGCAGCAAGGCTGGCGCAGTTCAATGCCAGTTGTGGCGGCGACGATCATCTCGTTCCTGCTGGCGCTGGGCGCGGCAATCCTGTTGCATTGAAACTGGCGCAGTGCAAAGCCAGCCTGCCCAATTTCCGTGCAAAGGAGACATGATATGGCAAGTGCGAAAGTCGTGCATCAGTTTGACCTGCCAGCCAGCCAGCTCTGGGCCCTGCTGGGCGATTTTGGCGATACCGGTAAATGGTCAGGAAGACCTGCGGCAGCCTGTGTCCAAGAAGGTGACGGAATTGGTGCTCTTCGCACGCTGACGCTGGTAGACGGAGGCGTGATAGTTGATCGTCTCGAAGCTCAGGGTGACTATTTCTACACCTATTCGATCGTCAGTTCTCCGCTGCCCGTCAGCGCATACCGAGCCACCATGGCAGTCTCGCCGGTCGATTCCTCGTCTTCACAACTGACTTGGTCGGGAGATTTCGAGCCGATTGGCATGAGCGATGCCGAGGCGATCATTTTCTGGGAGAGCATTTATCGAATGGGCATTGCGATGATGGAACGCACGATCAGGTGCGCGACGTGATCGAGCAAGGCGGTATCTATAATTTTATCAAGTTTGCCTTGGGCTTGTGCAGCGTCGTGCGCACGGCGCTGTAGCGCGAACAAACTTGATGGCGTTTTAAAAAGCGCCGGAAAACTGGCGCACCCGACACGATTCGAACGTGTGGCCTCTGCCTTCGGAGGGCAGCGCTCTATCCAGCTGAGCTACGGGTGCTAAAAGCCGTGCGCCGCCGTTAGCAAAGCGCAGGGCCGTCCGCTACCCCTTAACGCTTGACCAGCTCAATTGGCTGGAATTTTCCAAGTCCGCAACTTGGACCGCGCATCAAGCCCGGGGACTGCAAGACAGTGATGATATCGACCGAACAGAGTTGGTTGATCGATGTTGCATGGGAATAGCTTTCTTCAAAACCAAGCGAGGGGCATGAATGGGGCAGGGTGTTGCGGAACCATTTGCCGCCATTGGTGCGAAAATCAATCACCGAATCGCTGCGGACGCGGGATTCTCTTATGCTGGACAATTGGATGCAACTAACCGGTTCACCCACCGGCTTTGCCTCAGGCACAGAGCGATCGCGCTTGGCGAGCGCCGCCCCACTGGACGCAATCAATGCCATGCCAATGCAAACAGATAAGCCGCGCATGATGTTTCTCCTCGGTTCAATGCCCGGCAGTGTTGCGTTTCAATTCTGACTTGGGGCTGAACGAACATAGATCAGCGACGGGGCAGCGCCAGCATTCAGGTGTTCGTGCCTTGCAAATATAGCGTCCGTGCAGGATCAGCCAGTGGTGCGCGCCAACGCGAAAGGGCCCCGGCGTATGTTTGTCGAGCGCCTTTTCAACTGCCAATACCGTTTTCCCCTTGGCAAGGCCGGTGCGGTTACCAACCCGAAAAATATGGGTGTCGACGGCGAAAGTTTCTGCGCCAAATGCACAATTCATTATGACATTGGCGGTTTTTCGACCGACACCGGGTAGCTTTTCCAATGCATCGCGGTCTTCGGGCACGGTGCCGCCGTGATCGCGCAGGAGCATTTCTGATAAGCCAATGACGTTTTTTGCCTTTGTATTGAAGAGGCCGATGGTCTTGATATGCGTTTTTAATCCGGCTTCGCCAAGTGCAGCCATATCTGATGGAGTTCTGACGATTTCAAACAGCAATCGCGTCGCCTTGTTCACCCCGATATCGGTTGATTGCGCCGACAAGACAACGGCGACCAACAACTGAAAATGGTTGCCAAACGCCAGTTCGGTTTGCGGTGCAGGATTGGCCTCTGCCAGCCGCGAATAGAATTCGAAAATATCTGCCCGTTTCACTCTGCCCCCCAATACCGCTTATTAACGGGCGATAACCGAGACGGGTATCGATTGGACAGCGAATTATTGGATTGCAGCCGCAGAGCATTTTGGCCAGTGACGTGCGGGCCCGCCACGCTCACTGGAAAAATCTTCATGAACCAACGCACGCACCCGACCAGGATTCTTGGCGCATCGATGGTTGGCACGGCGGTGGAATTTTATGATTTCTATATTTTTGCAACTGCCGCGTCGCTGGTATTTGGGCCTTTGTTCTTCCCGCAATCGGACCCGCAGGTGCAGTTGCTGCAATCCTATCTGACGTTCAGCATCGCGTTCATCGCGCGGCCTGTCGGCGCGCTGGTATTTGGGCATTATGGCGACAGAATCGGTCGTAAATCTACGCTGGTCGCGTCTCTTATGATTATGGGCGTGTCAACTTTTGCCATCGCTTTCTTGCCGACTTATGCGGTTGCCGGCTGGATTGCCCCATTGCTGCTGTGCGTCTTGCGGTTTGGCCAAGGTTTTGGCTTGGGCGGCGAATGGGGTGGCGCCGCCTTGCTGGCCGTCGAAAACGCACCGCCTAGCTGGCGGGCGCGATACGGCATGTTTCCGCAATTGGGCGCGCCTATTGGCTTTGTCGCGTCGAACGGACTGTTTCTGATCCTTGGCCTGACGTTGAACACGGAAGAATTTCAGGCCTGGGGGTGGCGCATCCCATTCTTGGCGAGCGCGCTGTTGGTCGGCATTGGCCTGTGGGTGCGCCTTAAACTGACCGAAACGCCGGATTTTGCAGAGGCTTTAGAAACGGCATCGCCGCCAAAGGTGCCAATAGCCGAAGTCATCCGCACCCATCCAAAACAATTGTTCGGTGGTATATTTGCCGCGATCATTTGCTTTGCGATCTTCTATCTGGCGACCACATTTTCGCTGGGATACGGGACGACCAAACTCGGCATCGCACGCGAGGATTTTTTGCTGGTTCAACTGTGCGCGATCCCGGCGCTTGCCGTCGGCATTCTGTTGTCTGGTTGGCTTTCTGACCGGTTTACCCCCCGCCACGTGTTGATGGCAGGATGCGTGGGCACCATGTTTGCCAGTTTTCTGACAGCGCCTTGGCTGGGCAGCGGATCGCTGATGCTGACCGGACTTTATCTGGCGCTGATGCTATTGATGATGGGCTTTGTTTACGGCCCTCTTGGGGCGTGGCTGCCAGGTCTGTTTCCAACGCGAGTGCGCTATACAGGCGCGTCGATTGCATTCAATATGGGCGGAATTATGGGCGGTGCGCTGGCCCCGAACATTGCGCTCGCCCTCTCTGAATGGGGCGGCCTGACGTGGGTTGGATATTATCTGGGGGCGGCTGCACTGGTTAGCTTGGCTGCTCTGTTGCCGTTGCGCGAAGCAAGGTGACACGCGCTTTGCCGTAATCCCGCACGACATCCACATCAAACCCTTTGACCTCGACAGACTCAGCCTTAGACGTTTCAATACTCACAAGCGTCGCGGGAGAAACCCAGCCGAGCCGGTAGAGCTTGTCGAGAGCGACGCTACCCGCGCCGGTGCCGTAAGGCGGGTCCATCAGGATCAAATCAAACTGGCTGGTCGCCGCGCCCAATGACGTTGCAGATTTCGCCCAAACAGTCGCGCTGGCGTTTAATTTGGAGATGTTCGTGCGCAAGGCATCGAGTGCAGCACCGTCCAGTTCGACGAAGGTACAATGCGCCGCGCCGCGTGACAAAACCTCAAGCCCCAGCGCGCCTGACCCGGCAAATAAATCGGCGACTCGCAGGCCTTCAAAATTTCCCAAACGGCTAACCAGCATTGAAAGCAACGCCTCGCGCGTTCGGTCGGCGGTTGGCCGGGTCAAGTCTCCCTTGGGCGCAACCAAGGTTCGCCCGCGCCATTCTCCGGCAATGATCCTCATTTCAGGGTTTTGCGAAAGGCCACCAGATCATGCTGGAGGACTTCGCCAATCGCGCCAACCGGCATATCGCCAAGCACGAATGGACCGTATGCCGTGCGGATCAGACGGCTGATTTCCAGCCCAAGATATTCTAGCACGCGGCGGACCTCACGGTTCTTGCCTTCGGCCAACCGCATTTCGATCCACACATTGGCGCCGGTGCGACGTTCCAGATTGGCGTTGATCGATCCGTAGCGCATGCCTTCAATCTCCACGCCCATCATCAAGTCTTCCAGCTGTGCTTGGGTGACATTGCCGTAAGCGCGGGCCCGGTAGCTGCGTTCAATGCCGGTTGCGGGTAATTCCAACTGGCGTTTGAGTTCGCCGTCGTTGGTCAGCAGCAACAGTCCTTCGGTGTTCAGGTCGAGCCGCCCGATAGGCATCAGCCGGGGCAGATCCTTTGGCAAATTATCATAAATTGTTTTTCGCCCGCTGAAATCACGTTCCGCAGTCAGGTGGCCGACAGGCTTGTGATAGAGGAACAGCCGCGTGGCATCAGTTGGGCCAACGGCCTTGCCATCGACTGTGATTCCTTTGAGGTTTTTCAGGATCGTCGCTGGCGTTTCAAGCACCTTGCCATCGAGCGCAATACGCCCGTCAGCAATCATCCGTTCAATCTCGCGCCGTGACGCTATCCCGGCGCGCGCCAACAGTTTTGCGATGCGGTGGCCGTCTTTTGGTTTATCAACTGATTTGTCCATCGGTGCGCTGTAACCATGATTGTGCTCAATGCGAATAGGGGACAGACTCTTTGCGTGAAAGGCCGAGGCAATGATCGACAAAACAACCTCTATTTCGGCGCTTTTTGGGCTTGCACTTGGGGTCATTGCCATGATTGCGGGCAACGCAAAAGGGGCCATTGCGCCTGCGCACCCGGTGGTTGTTGAACTGTTCACCAGCCAAGGATGTTCATCCTGCCCGCCAGCAGATGCCTTCGCCGAAATTTTAGCCAAGGAAAACGGCATCATCGTCATCACTCGCCCTGTAACCTATTGGGACCGATTGGGGTGGAAAGACACACTGGCGCGCGAAGCCAATACCAAATTGCAACGCACCTATGCCGCACATGTTGACGCTGGGGCAGGGGTTTATACGCCGCAAATGATCGTTCAGGGCCGTTTTGGTGCCGTCGGATCTGATCGCGTGACAGTGCGCACTTTGATCGCCAAGGCAACGAAACTGGCGGGCCCTGCGATTGTTGTGCGCGATGGCTATGTAAGAATTTCAGGGGAAAAGGGCGTCGGCGATGTAACCTTGGTTGCACTCAAATCTCAGGTGGTCGTGCGCATCGGTCGCGGTGAAAATAGCAATCGGGCTGTCAGGTATAGCAATGTCGTGGTCGCAGAGACAAAGGTTGGACGGTGGACCGGCGGAACACACTCCTTCGCCCTACCATCCAGCACTCTAAAAGTTGCCGGAGCGGATCGTTACGCAATCCTCGTTCAAACACCTGCTGGCGGCCCAATTTTGGCCGGAGTCTATCTTTAGTCCGCGATGCCAACCCGCGTCTCGACCGCGTCATGAAACCTCCTGATGCCAGTTTCTAACGTGCCAAGCGTCAAATGTGAGATTGCGCCAGAAGATAGCCCGATTTGGCCCAAGGCGGCGGCCCGGAAATCTTCCGATCCAAAAACCGCGCCGTCGAGCAAATCCCAACTGCGCTGCCAATGGGCCTGCGCCTTGTCGGTGGTCGGTTTTTCGGGGATGAGCATGAAATCTTCAACCCATGTCCGGCCAGTGCTTTGTGGCATGATCACCATCACGTTCACATAATCCGGGCTGACTACAACAGTGGTTGCTGGGAATAATTGGTATGTGAATGTGACGGCTGATCGCAACTTGGGCCAATTGCCCATATCAATTTCTGACAATTCCGCCGCGCGGCCAACGGCCGCACGCTGGTGCCCACCAATCATGTCGCCCGACGTGACCCCGTCCTTAAAGAAGGGGCCTATTGTGCCCGCGTGAAGGCGGAGAACGTGATAGCTTTCAAGGAACGCGTCGACGATCAGTTTCCAATTGCTCGGCACGTCATGGGTGCGGCGGTTGAACAGGTGAAGATCGCGCAGGCCAAAAGCATCAAAATCAGCACCAAGCTGCTCGGCTTCGCCAAAATCAGCCGTTTCGCCCGGCGCAAACCAGATCAGCCCCCCTGCCTCCTTGGTCGGCAGCCGTTTCAATCCGTGCTGAGTCTTATCAAGCCCTGGAAAAGTCTCGGGGCGAGGAACGCCGGTCAATTCGCCATCAAGCGCATAGGTCCATGCGTGATAGGGGCAGACAAGGCGGCTGGCGCAGACGGTTTCGTCGCCTTCCACCAACCTTGTGCCGCGGTGCTGGCAGACATTGAGGAAAACATGGGCTTCCCCCGCTTTGTCTCGGGTGATTAGCAACGGTCGGCCAAAACCATCGTGTGGCACTGCCATATTGGCTTGCGGGACCAGCGCGGACGGCGCAATCACTTGCGGCAAGGCGTCAAAGAGCGCCGCTTTTTCACGCGCAAACCAAGTGAGGTCGGTATAGCGGCTGGCTGGAACGGTCGTAATTGTATCGCTCGTCTGCGTGGCACCATCGGCAATCTGTTGTGCCAGAGCCATCTGACCAGAGGTGGGCATCATTGTCATAAGGGCTTCCTTCCCCCGAATTAGGCGCTAGGTTCGCCCTAAAATCAAGCGGGAGTGAATGATTTGAGCAAAGCAAGCCAGACCGTAGCGGAAAACCGGACCTTGCTGGGTTCGATCAAGCCGTATCTTGAAAAGGAATCACTCGCAGCCTTTTTTGTCGGCATTTCATCGGGCTTTCCCTATGCGATGATCGGGGCGACGCTGACCACGCGACTGGCACAGGACGGCATCGACAAGAAAACCGTGACCGCCTTCACGCTGGCATTTCTCGTCTACAATCTAAAGGTTTTCTGGGCATGGATAGTTGACGGGGTGCGCTTGCCAATCATCGGCCATCTGGGGCAGCGGGTGTCTTGGCTATTGTTTTCCGGGGCAATGGTGATCGCGGCGGTGATCAACCTCGCGCTCGTCGATCCAAGTGCGAGCATTTCCTCTACGGTTTTGGCGGCCATATTGGTCGGCGTGGCAGGGGCGACGTTTGACATCGTGATTGATGCCTATCGCATCGAAACATTGAAGCCATATCAACTGGGTGTTGGCTCTGGCATGTCTCAATACGGCTGGCGGATCGGGTCTGCGGGGGCAGGCGCTCTGGCCTTGGTTGTTTCGGCCCGGATGGGTTGGTCGGCAGCCTACATCGCTTGCGCTGTCTTTGCACTGCCCGCCATGTTGACGGGTTTGATTTTCGGGGAGCCAACGCGGCGCGTTGTGACAATCGAGAAACGCGGATTAAGCGACGTCTGGGCGTCGATCGCTGGCCCGTTTGTTGAATTTTTCCAGCGGCAAGGTGCGTTTCTCGTTCTTTTGTTCATTCTCGTGCACAAGATTGGCGACACGTTAGCCAATCTCACGTTCCGTTTGCTATTCGATGACCTCAAATTCACCAATGACGAGATCGCCATCTACGACGTTGGCATCGGATTTTGGGCCTATCTGATCGGTATATTCTTGGGCGGAATTCTTTATGCCAAAATGGGGTTGAAACGCTCGGTTTTGCTCGCTCTGATTTTGATGGCTGTGTCGAACCTTAGCTTTGCGGGGCTAGCGGCCTCCGGGCATAATGTTTGGGCAATGGCGGGTGCGATTGGCTTTGAAAATATCGCCAGCGGCTTTGGCGGCGTTGTGGTTGTCGCTTATTTTTCGGCACTGTGCGATCTTCGGTTCACAGCGGCGCAATATGCCCTGATTTCGGCGAGCGCGAGCGTGGTTGGCCGTTTTCTGACTGGCACGACGGCAGGTGGCCTGATCGAAACTCTTGACTATGTGAATTTCTATTTGCTGACGACTATGGCCGCGCTTCCGGGCATTTTGTTGTTCTGGCTGATGATGCGCGCCGGTCTTGTCGACAGTTCGATGGGCAGCGCGGGGGAGAAAAGCTAATCCGGCATCTGTCCGTTTGCCCGTAGCACCTCGCCGGCGAGATAGAGTGAGACCAAGATAAGCGTCACCGGCATTTCGGAGCGACCAAGCCCTTCTGTGACGGTCTGTGCGCAGTCGCTTTCCATGCCAAGGCTCTGCGCAATGGTTGCTAACTCTTCGGGCGGATAGCAGGGGTGGCCCGGCACCGGGACCGCCGTAAACCGCGTTGTCAGTCCTTTGAAATGAGACAGCAGACCGCGCGCATCCTTATTAGCGAGCATTCCAGTAATCAGATGAAAGGGCTGCCCTCGCGCCTTCATGAAGGCCGCGATGGGTGCCCCCGCCGCCTCGTTATGGCCGCCGTCGAGCCAGACTTCGCGATTGCCGACAAGTGGCCCAGGCGCAAGCCGCTGTAACCGCGCTGGCCAATGCGCCCAGCCCATCGCTGCCCGCAGCGCCGCAAGAGGAACCGATAACCGGTCCTGATGGCAGAGCATGGCAACGGCAAGTGCTGCATTCATTGCCTGATGATCGCCGTGCATGGTTGGGAGCGGGATACTAATTTTTCCAGCAACATCGCGGTAATGGAGCTTGCCATCGTAGGGGGTTGCATCCCAATCACTGCCCTTGGAGCGAACCGTCGCACCAATTGCCGTCGCTACATCCGCAATCCGTGCCGCCATTGGCTTTGCATAGGCCATAGTGACTAATGGTGCGCCAGCCTTTGCAATGCCCGCCTTCTCAAAGGCGATCCGTTCAAGCGCGGGCAGGGCAGGGCCGTTCTCGTGGTCGAGCAAGAATGCCTCATGATCAATCCCCAGTTGGGCGATTCCGCACACTAATGGCTTTTCGATCACGTTGGTTGCGTCCAGCCGTCCGCCAAGGCCGACTTCAATGACCGCCGCGTCCGCCGTCGTTCGAGAAAAGGCGAGGAAGGCTGCCGCCGTGGTCGCCTCGAAAAAACTTGGAGAGATTGCGTGTCGTTCCGCCACATCAAGCACTTCGGCGAGTAGCGGCGCAAGGGCGTCATCTGCGATCAAAGACCCTGCAACGCGGATACGTTCGTTAAACCGGCACAAATGCGGGCTGGTATAGACATGGACCTTATGCCCAGCCGCTTCGAGAGCAGCCCGCAGGAAGGCGCAGGTTGATCCCTTGCCATTCGTTCCTGCGACGTGGAATACCGGCGGCATAGTGCGGTGCGGATTGCCAAGCGCGGCGAGCAGCGCGGTAATCCGTTCCAACCCCAAAATGTCCCGTCCCGGCGACAATTGAGCAAAGCGATCCAGCTGCGCTTGCACGGCGGGATCATCGGATCGGGCGTGATCGGCCATCGGTGCGGGGCTATGCGGCCAGTTTTTCTGGCATCAGATACCCAATCAGCATGCCCAAAGTTTCCGGCAAATCCTTGCGCGCAACCACCATATCCAACATCCCGTGATCGAGCAGATATTGGGATGTCTGGAAATCGTCAGGCAATTTTTCGCGTATCGTATTTTCGATCACGCGGCGTCCGGTAAAGGCCAAAGTCGCGCCGGGTTCGGCCAATTGAATATCGCCTAGCGTGGCATAACTGGCCATAACGCCGCCAGATGTCGGGTCCGTCATCACGACGACATAGGGCAGGCCTGCCTCTTTCAATTCCTGCACACCAACAGTCATTTTGGGCATTTGCATGAGCGACAATATGCCTTCCTGCATCCGCGCACCGCCCGATGCCGTGAAGATGATATATGGCGCATGCGCGGCAATTGCCGCCCTGACGCCGGCAATAAATGCCTCTCCAACGGCAACGCCCATCGAGCCGCCCAAAAAGGCAAAGTCTTGAATGCCAACAACAACGCGGTGGCCTTGGATAAGGCCGTCAGCATTGATCAGCGCATCAACTTCTCCGGTCGCCGCACGCGCGGCCTTGATCCGATCCACATATTTTTTTGAATCGCGGAATTTTAAAGGGTCTTCCGGCGATAACGGGGAAGGCAATTCGGCCCAGCTGTCAGCATCAAACAGCTGATGAAACCGCGTTTTCGGGCCGATCCGGCCGTGATGTTCGCACGCTGGGCAAACAGACAGATTTTCTTCATATTCCTTGATGAAAATCATCTGCGCACATTTGGGGCATTTGTGCCAGAGCGTATCGCTCGTTTCGCGCTTGGCGATGAAGGGGATCGCGTTGCGAACGCGGGTGAGCCAGTTCATGCTTTTGCCTCCAGCATCGCGGTTTTCAGCGACATGATATATTCCTTTACCGGAGCGGGGGCCGCATTGCCATATTTCCCGATCAGGTCGACAATCGCCGATCCCACAACGACGCCATCGGCGACACGTCCAATCGCTGCCGCCTGTTCAGGCGTGCGGACGCCAAACCCTACCGCAACGGGTAGTCTTGTCGCGGCCTTCAGCCTGGCCACTGCCGCCTCGATGGATTGTGGTGCGGCTTGCTGCAGCCCGGTTATGCCCGCGACTGATACGTAATAAAGAAACCCATCCGCGCCATCGAGAACCGTCGGAAGTCGCGCTGCATCTGTCGTTGGCGTCGCAAGTCGAATAAGCGCCACGTCCGCCATGCGTAGTGCCGGGCCCAATTCACCGTCTTCTTCGGGCGGCAAATCAACACAGATCACCCCGTCTACTCCAGCTTTGCTGCACTGTGCTGCAAACCAGTCCGCCCCGCGCACCGTCATAGGGTTGGCATAGCCCATCAGGACAAGGGGCGTGTCAGGATGGCGATGACGAAACGCGGCCGCGATGGCAAAAATATCAGCCGTTGACGTGCCAGCACCAAGGCTACGCAAATTGGCCAGTTGAATCGCCGGACCATCTGCCATCGGGTCAGTGAATGGCATCCCGAGTTCGATCACGTCAGCTCCGCCCGCGACAAGCGCATCAAGGATCGCACCGGTATCGGCAGGGGATGGATCGCCCGCAGTCACAAACGTAACGAGCGCCGGGTCAGGTTTCGAAAATGCCATCGCTATGCGCGTCACAGCGTCACCCCCAAGACGTCGGCAACGGTGAAAATATCCTTGTCACCGCGGCCGCACAAATTGACGATGATAATTTTGTCTTTCGCCATCGTCGGTGCGATCCGCATGACCGCCGCAATGGCGTGCGCAGGTTCCAGCGCAGGAATAATTCCTTCGATTTTGCACATCAGTTGGAACGCCTCAAGCGCCTCGACCTCGGTTGCACTTTCATATGTGACGCGCCCTCTTGCATGCAACCAGCTATGTACCGGGCCGATGCCGGGATAATCAAGGCCAGCCGAAATGCTGTGCGCCTCATCAATTTGGCCGTCTTCGTCCTGAAGCAGAT
>JANNWX010000072.1:0-1571 GCA_031409315.1 Sphingomonadales bacterium
GCCATCGGGTGAATTGCGTTCCTGGAGGCGGTCAGCTAGAGCGACGCCGGCCATTCCGGGAACGGCTGCCCCGGCATCATCATGATCGCCACGGGAGCGCCGGTTCGAGCGCCTCACATCCCCGCATGACGAATGCGAAATAGAAGCGATGGATGCGCGGAAAAACCGGCATAGATCGCTTAATCGGGGACAAATCCCCGATTCTTGATGTCATGGCTACGAATCAGACTGTCCGGCCCATGCAACGTAAGCGCTTTTGAGAGGCGGAAGTTGAACGGCGTCGACCCTAGCATTCGCAAGCTGACCAAGGCCGCCCCTTTGGTGACGGCCGACCGATGCGCCTTCGATCCCATCAATGTGCGGCTTCCAATGGCATGCCAACAACCCGCGCGATCACGCAAAATCGTTGGAAATCAACGCATCTAGTGATGCCCGCAGCGACGCTGCCAGGAGGATCCGGAATCGCAAAAATGGCTACGGGCAAGATGACCAATGGCACATAAGGGCGAACGGAAATATATAAAAGTGTTGAATATGTCACAAAATGTTGAACTTTATTTACTCATGCCCGATTTGTTCAAGTTTAATTGCCGGATGTCGGAAAATTTTACACGCAAAATGTTGGCCCAGCTTGGAATCAGGCAATTCCTTGATATGACAGCATATTTTTTCGCGGCACGGCGATTGCTTTGAGTAGTAGAAACTTTCTGTTATCAATTACTTGAGTGACTTTTGTCACACCTTTTGGGTGGTAGATACGTGATGAGCGACAAGACTTCTGGATGGCGCGGGCGAATCTTGCAAAGCATTGCGGCGGTCGTCATGCTTGCGGCCTGCAATGCGTCGTTGTCCCAGTCAGGCAATGGCCTGCCCGCGTATGTGCTGACCAGTCCGCTTGCTTCTCTCGTGGCAGGCATGCCCGACGGCAGTTGGTCCAAGGTCAACACCAATCTTTTTCAGGACGTCTGGACACCGGCTGCGCAACGACCCCTGTCGGCCGGTCAGGTGTGGTCCCCGCAATTGATCATGGCGGCATGGAGCGGTTTTGGTTGGGATCGCAATCGTGGCGACATCCTGCTCTACGGTGGAGGCCATGCAAACTATTCCGGTAACGAAGTCTATCGCTGGCGTTCAAGCACTCTCGGTTGGGAGCGGGCGTCCTTGCCAAGCGAAATCACGCTGGTGCCCAATACTGCAAGTCAATTCCAGCCGGTCGACGGCATGAGCGCCGCCCCTCCGGCGGCGCATACCTACCAGAACAACACGTTTGTACCAATCGCCGACCGCTTTCTCACATGGGGTGGTGCGTCTTACAACGCAGGGGCTCCTTTTGAGATGCCGGACCCTAGCAATCCGAGTGTCAACCGGTCAACAGGGCCCTATTTGTTCAATCCATCCAAGGCCGATGGTGACAAGGTGGGCGGAACCACAGGATCACATGTTCAGAGGGTGGCGCCGTACCCGGAAGTGGTCGGCGGGCAGATGTGGGAGAACCGTGATGTCTTCAGGACCGCGATTCCGGGTGTCGACGCGCCAACTGCAATTGCGGGTATTAATACATTGCCACCAGC